>NZ_JAUSZL010000004.1 GCF_030817535.1 Streptomyces sp. V3I8
GCGCGCGGTCTGCTCCGCAGACACGACGCGACGACGCTACGCGTCGTTACCATCGCTTCGCGATGGAGCATTGCGCTCCGCGCAATGCGGCGGAACTCCGTTCCGCCTGCCCGGAATCGCTCCGCGATCCGGGACGGATCCGGCTACGCCGGATCCTCACCCTGTACAGGCCTGCTCCGCAGTCCGGTACAGGGTGCTGCCACGCGCTCCGCACGCGGCCAGAAAAGCGGCTGGCTACGGGAAGGGCGGAGTGGCGCAAACCGCGACGCCGACTGTCCCGTCGGAATCGATCGCTGCCGGACAGGATTCGGACGCTTCCGATCGAAGCGTGTGCGTCACTTTCAAAGCTAGCTTGCTTCTGGGATAATGGCTGAGTACCTCCCCCTCACGGTGGGGTGCACATAAGTCACAGTTGAGGGATTCTGGAATTTCGTCATTTTTAGTCCTGGATGAAATCTGGGATAGCTTCAGACCATCCCTGTTCATACCGAGAATGTGAGGCATTGTGGCTCAGATGGAATTGCGTCCGCATCAGGTTGAGGCGGTCGATAACGTCGTCCGTATTCTCGGTGTGCCGCCCAGTGGCCGTATGCCTCCGGAGGGGTTGAGGACGCAGGTAATCGCCGCTACCGGCTCCGGGAAAACCCTGATCGCTGCGGAGTCCGCGCACCGGCTTTCGGCCCGTCGTGTGCTGGTCCTGGTGCCGACGTTGGATCTGCTGACGCAGATGGCCGGCGCCTGGCGCAGGGCGGGCCGATCGGGGGCGATGGTCGGGGTGTGCTCGCTGCGGGCGGAGGAGAGCCAGGGGCTGCCGTGCACGACGGATCCGGACGAGCTGGTGGCGTGGGTGTCGGGGGTGGAGACGGTCACGGTGTTCGCCACTTATGCGTCGGTCGGGCTCGGCATCCTGCAGCGTGCGCACGCGGCCGGTCTGGGGGTGTGGAGCCTGATGGTCGTGGATGAGGCGCACAGGACCAGTGGGGACGGGTTGAAGCCGTGGGCTGCGGTGCACGATCAGGCGCAGCTGCCTGCCGAGCGGCGGCTGTATATGACGGCGACGGCGCGGGTGTGGGAGGCGGGGGGTGAGCGGCCGCGGTTGGTGGCGTCGATGGAGAGTGACTCTCCTGTTTTTGGTCCGGTGGCGTTTCGTTTGACGTTGTCGGAGGCGGTGGGTCGGGGCATCGTTGCCCCGTACCAGGTGCTGTGCCTGGATATCCGCGATCTGGACCTCTACGCGGCGCTGACGACCGAAGCTACCGGTTCGGACGCGGTGCGCGGGGCGCGGCTGGCGGCCGTGCAGGCCGGGCTGATGCACGCGGCGGTGAAGGAGCGGTTTCGGCGGGTGCTGTCGTTCCACAGCCGGGTGAGCGAGGCCGAGGCCATGGCGGCGTCGGTGCCGGCGGTCGCCGCCCGGCTTGCTGCCGAGGATCCCGAGAGCTACCCGCCCGCGGCCCAGGTCTGGGCGCAGTGGCTGTACGGGGAGCACGCTCCCGGACACCGTCGCGCCGTGCTCGATGAGTTCGCCTCCGACTTTCTTGGAGGGCCCGAATTCAAGGGCGGAAATGTGCGTGCTGAATTGCGTGTGCTTTCTTCGGTTCGTATTCTCGGTGAGGGTGTTGATACCGCAGAATGCGACTCGGTGCTTTTTGCGGATGCGCGCGGTTCGATGGTGGATATTGTGCAGATGGTCGGGCGCGCTCTGCGGTTGAATCCGAATCATGGGAAACTCGCCACGCTGATCGTTCCCGTGTTTCTGGGACCGGATGAGGGTCCGGATGAATTGCTCACTTCGGCGGCTTACGACAGCCTTAGTAAGATCTTGACTGCTCTGCGAGCTCACGATTCAGAGATGATCGACGCCCTCGCGGATCCGCGTGTGCGCAACAGCCGACCGGTCGCTGGCGGCGAGGACGGTCTGCTGGGGGTCGAGAGCGAGGACCAGGGGGGCGTCGACGGGGAGGCGGCGCGGGTGTCGGAGCGGGCGGCGGGGGTGCTGCGGTTCAGTGAGGAGCGCGATCCGGCTCTGCTGACGAGGTTCGTGCAGCTGCGTGTCATCGATCCCGAGGGCGCGTACTGGCGGCGCGGCATCCAGGTCGCCACCCGGTGGCTGCGCGAGACCGGCAACACGGAGCTGCGGGTGCCGTACACCTACGTCACCCCGGAGGACTGGGGAGCAGCCGGCGCCCATCCACTGGGGGTATGGGTGGCAGATGCACGAAAGTACTACGCGGCCGGGACGCTGGAGGCGAAGCGGGTGACCGAGCTGGAGGAGCTCGGCATGGTGTGGTCGGCCCACGCTTCCGCGTGGGACGCCGGCCTTGAGGTCGCCCGCTCGTACGCCGCGGTGCACGGACACTTCCTCCCGCCCACCGGTGCGGTGTGGGGCAGTGGGGCCGACGGTGTCGGGGGCGGGGCCGGGTCAATGGCCATCGGAGTGTGGGCCAAGAACCAGCGCGCAGCAGCCCGCAAGGCCGCGGAGAACGCCGCACGGCGCGCAGCCGGGGAAACGGGCGTCCCCTACGCCGGGGAGCTCTCAGAGGCCCGCCAGGAGGTTCTGGCAGAGGTCGATCCCGGGTGGTGCCCGGCGTGGGACGTCTCGTGGCAGCGGGCGTACCGGCTCGCTCTCGCCCACGCGAAGGCCGGCGGCGCCTTCCCGGCCGGGGCGGGCGAGCTGGTCGTGCAGGGCGAGGACCTCGGAGCGTGGATCACCGCGCAGCGGGCCGGATGGGACGGCCTGGTGGCCGCGCAGCAGTACCTGCTAGAGACGCTCGGCATCGAACCGCCCGAAGAGGGCGAAGTGCTCGTGCCGGTGCGCCGGTCGCAGGATGAACGGTGGAACACCAACCTCGCCGCAGCCCGCCAGTTCCACGCACGCGAAGGGCATCTGCGGCCGGGACGTAAGCATGTCGAGGTCGTAGACGGTGAGCCGATCAAGCTCGGAGCGTTCCTCGACAACAGCCGGCGCCGAGCCGCCAAACTCAGCCCCGGGCGGCGAGCAGCACTCGATGAACTCGGCATGCGCTGGTAGGTGGTTTGGTGCGGTTGAAGGCTGCCCGCACCCGCGATGCGGCGAGCGCGGGCAACTCTGCACGGTGAAGGAACCATCCCCGCAGGCGAGGTGTTCGGCCGACTCGAGGTCGCCAGGACCATCCCCGCAGGCGCGGAGAGCAGCTAAGGCCGACGATCGCGTGCCGGGCCATCGCGGGACCATCCTCGCGGGCCGCAGGCCGCGGGAAGCAGGACGGGCCAGGCACCGGTACGTCCGACTCGGTGGGACCATCCCCACGGGCGCGGGGAGCAGGCTTTCGGCTTCCACCTCGTCGATCCCGTCAAACACCAGCGAGTCCCAGAACGGTGCATCGGTCTGCATGACCAGCACCATCACCGTCTACAACCGACCGCAGCAGCGACCGGCGCACACCTGAGGGAGCGTCAATTGTGCTCGTTGGATGACAAGGCGTACGCGGTCTCACATGAACCGCTTCCTCACAATCGAACATCGAGGTGACGCTCCGCGACTGCTCCCCAAGATCTGTGCCAGAAACCGAATTTGTACGCGGTTCGGGCCTGCTGCCCGCTGTACGAGCCCGGCTTCCGGCTCGGGCCCGCGGTCTGTCAGCCGTGGGTGAGGTCTTGGCGCATACTGTCGCGCAGCGCCGGGAAGACCGCGTACCACTGGTCGCGACGCTGCTGGTAGGCGCCCTCCGCGAAAATTGTGCCGCGTTCTATGGCGTCGCGGAAGTCACGGAGTTCATGGAAGGCGGCGGTCGAGGCGCGCGTGACCGATTCCGGTGCGGTGAGGCCGAGTTGGTAGCGCAGTTCGTAGCAGCCGCTGGAGCGGAAGGTCTCCTTGGCCATCCGGGCCCTTTCCTGCTCCGGCATGTCGTGGCACCAGGCGGTGTCGCGTAGCACGTTGTCAGTGCGGGACAGAGCGGAGAGGTATTCGGCGTACAACTGGCGTTTTACCTCCTGGTGCCTGGTTTGCTCCTCTCGCTGCCACCGCGCGTGGTCCGCGACGAGGTTCGACAGGACGGCGATCACCGCGCCAAGGGTGGTGGTGACGATGAGTGTCCAGCTCATGGCGGAACCAACTCCATTCGCGACAGGGGGCGTTGCGCGCGTTCGAGTGAGGACGCCGGGCCGGGTGACCGCCGGTCGTACCATGGAGTTGGACTCGGCCGGGGCGGGGCGTGCGGATGGGCTTCTTGGCCTACAACGGTGGATCGATCCACTACGAGAGCGTTGGCTCGGGCACTCCCGTGGTACTGATCCACGGGTTCACGTTCGATCACCGCATGTGGCGTCACCAAGTGCGGTCACTCCGCGAGGACTTCAGGGTCGTTACCTACGACTGCCGGGGGTTCGGCCGCTCGTCGACACCGGTCGGCCCGTACAGCCACCACGACGACCTGCGTCACCTGCTCCGCCATCTCGGGATCGCCCGCCCCCATGTGGTCGGCCTGTCGATGGGCGGCCGGATCGCACTGAACCACGCGCTGGCCCGACCGGACGCGCCGCGATCGCTGGTGCTGATCGGCACCGACGTCGGCGGATTCCCGTTCGGCTTCGACTGGGACGCGGGCCTGGCCGGGGTGAGTACGGCCGCCGCAAAGGCCATGTGGCTCCGGCACGGGCTGTTCGACCCGGTCCGCGCCCGTCCGGAGGCGTGGCGGCTGGTACAGGCGATGGTCGACGGCTACTCCGGGTGGCACTGGCGTAACGGAGACATGCGTGTACCTGCGGACACCGGTGCCCTCGCGCGCCTGGCGGAGATCCGTACGCCGGTCGACGTCGCCGTCGGCGCTCTGGATCTTGCGGACTTCCACGAGATCGCCGGCGTCCTGGCGGCGCGGATCCCGCACGCCCGGCACACCGTGCTGCCGGGCGTGGGGCACCTGGCCCCCCTGGAGGACCCGCCAGCGGTGAACGCGCTGCTGCGGCGCGCGTTCACCAGCTGCTCCTGACGTATGGCGCGGCAGCGAACACCTTCCACTCGTCGTCCTCGTACCACCGGCGGTCGAACGCGGTGATCACCGGATACGGGGCCGCGGGGTCCCGGGCTGCGCCGGTGGCGATCGCCCGCCAGAAGGCGTCTATCAGGGCGCTGTAGCGGACCGCCAGCCACAGGTCGGCGCGGACAAACGGTTCATCACTCATCCGGACCACGCGCAGGTCGTGGCTGCCGCGGTAGCCGTTGTCCCCCACTGCCAGGGGCTTCTGCCACAGTTGCGCCGCGGGGGCCCGCAGTGAGTGGCGGACGCCGGCCGCGACATGGCCGCCGTGCCAGAGGTCGGCCGATTCCGCCAGGTCGGGAAGGGTAGGCGGGAAGAAGTAGTGGCGCTGGGAGGGCACGTCGGCGCGGTCGAAATTGCCCGGTACGAAGTGCCAGCGGTTGTACTGCATGCGCTGGGCCACTCGCCACAGCAGCCGGCGCAGATCCGCATCCGGTATCGCGTGCAGCCGTTCGGGGTGGGGCAGCACGCAGCAGAAGAAGTCCGGCTTGCGCAGGGCGAGCGGCCCTGCCGTGTGGTCGGCCATTGCTCCGCCCAGCCGCCGCAGGTCCCGTATGGCGCTGGTCATCCCGTAGTCGGCGTTCAGGTCGCGGACGGCGCTGTGCACGAGGGTGGCCAGCAGCTCCTCCAGCAGCCGGACGCGCCCTCCGGGCGGGCCGGCCAGGACAGTGCCGACCATTCGCGTGACCAGTTCTGGTCCCGGTAGCGGCCCGCCGTGCGGGGCAGGGCTGGCCATGTCCGTCAGGCGTTCAGCGAGCGCGGCGAGTGTCGGCGGCGGCGTGTCGTGGCGGCGCTCTCGGCGGGGCAGCGCGACGACCACCTCCCGCTTGGCGAAGGTCGCGCCGATGATGCGGCGAAAGCGTATCCAGTCGGAGGCGTCGACTTCTGCGGCGAGGTCGCCGACCTCCTTCGCCAGCGGCAGGAAGGGGCGTGCGGGCAGGTCGGCAGGGATCTCCCGGCCCAGGGCGTGGGCGTATCCGCACCAGGTGGACACCAGCCAGGCTCGCAGTGCGGTTGCGCTGAGCCGGCGGCCGTTGAACTCCTCGAACCGGATCGAGCGGCCGGTGGCGAACAGCACGTGGACGGCCATGACGAACAGTCGTTCCTCGGGACTCCAGCACGACAGGGGCCTGTCGGCGAGGTCATCCAACGGACGGTCGCGGTGCAGGGTGCTGGTGCCAGCGTCGGAGCGGGAGAAGACCTGCCGCCCGATATGGACCAGCACGGTTTCGACGTGGTCGGTCCAGTCGGCGGCCTGGCGTACCCGGGCTGGGAGGCTGCCCGCTGCTTCCCAGTGGTGCAGGGCAGTGTCCAGTTGCGCCTGCTGATGGCCTTCCGCGATGCGCCAGGCGAGGTAGGTCTCCTCCGCGCGCTCCCATACGGGCGCGGGCAGCGGCAGCCGGGCGATCACGTCGCCGGTGTCCGGGGACGCCTTCTCGGGAAGGTCGAGCAGCGACAGCCTGCCTTGCGGCGAGTAGGCGACGAGCAGTTCACGCCGGCGCGAGGCGTCGGAGCGGGCGCCCTCGTTCGGGGCCGGTGGGCGCAGCCGCAGGGCCTCGTCGCCGATGATCTGCTCCAAGACGGAGCGTTCCATGACGGTGAGGCTCTCAACGGCGTCGCCGTAGGGCACCCGCCCGCCCAGCGTGAGCAGCCCGAGCAGCGTTACATAGGCCGGCCGGTCGGCGAGCACTCCCAGCCGCGCGCGGGCGAAGAGGTCGCGGGCTGACGTGCCGGGGCAGGCTGCCGCGTGAAAGGAGTCAGTGCACACGTATCCTCCCCATCGTCCGCGGCCGGCCGTTGACGTCGCCCGCCCGTACCGTCGTCTCCTGCGGGACCAGTGCAGCCGCCTCCAGGGCTGGCCGTATCCGGGCACTCCAGGTCCGGCTCAGTTCAGCCGAGGGTGCTTTGGCGCCGGCCTCCACCGTGCCGACGCAGCAGTCGGCGGCGCAGCGGCATGGGAAGTTCCACGCGCCGTCGTACCGGAATGTGCGGTAGTCGCAGGTCACTTCCTCGCCGCATCGGATGTCCCGCACGGCGATACCCACAGCGAGGCCCAGGTCGAGCACCGAGGCCTCGCAGGAGTGGTTGAGCAGGTACGCGCCGCGGCAGGGCGCGATGAGGCTGCCGTCGGCCCGCCGGTAGCCGTACTCTGCGAGCCAGTCGGTCACGGGGGCCGGTGTCTCCCGCTGCCGGCCGAAGGGGACGACCGGGCACTTGGGGCAGGGCCACCACAGGGCGGTGCCCTTGGGGATGTCACGTAGCGCGAAGACGCCGGCGCCGTCGATCGTGCTGAAACCGGGGTGCAGGGCAGAGTGCAGCACTTAGACCAACTCCAGCAGTCCGGCGAGCTCCCGCTCGGCATCGGCGACGGACCGAGCATCGGTGCCCAGGACGAAGTAGCGCCACTTGCCGTCCGTCCGGAGGGTGTCCACCGGGAGCACGACCCTGGCGTCGGCGGCCGGGTCGGCGAGGCCGGTCCGTTCGAGGGCGGCGACCGCGGCGGCGAAGTCCAGGCGCCGGATGCCGTGGCGGACGTCTGCGCGCCAGTGCGCCGGGCGGTGGCCCGGTGCGGGCGATGGCCGCAGGCGGCGGGCGAGTTCTTCGAGGTAGGTTCCCCCGGTCCTGCGGACGTTGGCCTCGGTGACGACGTAACCGCCGTCGAAGACACCGCAGTCAACGTCGAAGATGCCGCGGTAGCCGCGGGCGTGCAGCCACCTGCCGATCCGCCGGGTGGCCTCGGTCAACGTGCCCAGCAGCGGGCCGGAGGCGGCCGGTGTGCTCATGCCTTTCCAGGCGTTGTCCACGCTGCGCTGCTCGCAGCTGTAGAACTCGGCGACCCCGTGTTCCCCCACGCTCATCTCCACGCTGGGCATGCTGGTGAAGGGCAGGAACTCCTCGTACGTCCAGCCGCAGCGCGGTGCCCCGTGGGCCGCGACCTGCCGCTGTACCTGTTGCTCTGGTGTCCCGTCCCTGTCGGCGCGCACGATGAAGGTGCCGTGTCCGTTGGACGAGCGGTCGACCTTGACGATCGCGGCCCGGTGGCCGACGAGGAAGTCTGTGAGGGCGGCCACCAGTGCTCGCGGGCCGTCTGCGTGACCGCCGTCGGCGACGGGCAGGCCGAGGCCTGCTGCGATCTGCCGGAAGCCGTGCTTGGTGTTGGCGCGGCGCACGGCCGCCAGTGTCACGTCGTTGGGGACGGTGTCATACGGCTCCAGGCGCATGCCGGTGGCGCGGGCGAAGCGGGTCGTCCGCGCGTCCGCGACGAAGGGCGCAAGGACCGGGGAGGCGGTGACCCGGGCGGTCGCCCCGAGTTCCGCGACGACGTCGAGGGCGTGGACGCCGCGGATCGTGTCCGGGGCGACGACGTCCACCTGGCCGACGTCGAGGCCGAGGGTGCGGGCGACGTAGTCGCGGAAGTGCGGTGCGCAGGGCGCCAGGGCCACGACGCAGTCGCCAGGGGACGCCAGCCACAGTTTGCGCGGCGTGACGGCAGCCATCGCCCGTGCATAGGCGGGTGGCGCCGCGTCGATCATGACGTCGTTGACGACGTTGGCGAGAAGGGTCCGGCCGGGCGACGGCGTCATCGGGCGCCCCTGTCCCGGTGCCTGCCGGTCGCGGCGATCACCATGTGCCCGGCGAGCGCCCAGCACAAGTCGGTGTCGTCGAATCCGGCCTCGTCGAGCCAGCGCAGGTGCTGCGCCAGGGTGGCGGGCTTGTCGACCAGGTCGGGGTAGCGGAAGGTGTTCCACCGGGAGTCGCGGAAGGCGCCGGCGGCGGACGGGTCGCCGGGGGGCGCGGCCGCCTGCTGGTCGACCTCGTCGTCCCAGCGGCACGCCGTCCACGCTGCCGCGGCCGCAGTGGCGGGCCGAACCAGGTCGGCCAGGACCAGCCGGCCGCCCGCCACCAGCATGGTGTGCAGGTCGCGGTAGAGCTGCGGCTTGCCATCGTCGTCGAGGTGGTGGACGGTCAGCGACGACACGATCGCCGCGTACGTTCCGTGCCGCCAGCTGCGGTCCTGCAGGGACGCCTTGACGAGCCGGGCCCGGTCGCCGAAGGGGGCGAGCCGTTCGGCGGCGGCGGCCAGCATCGTGTCGGACCCGTCGAGGCCCGTCACGCGTGCCTCGGGGTGGTTCTGCAGCAGGGCGGCAGTCAGCCTGCCCTCGCCGCAGCCGAGGTCGAGGAGGTGCGGGGCATCGCGGTCGGGGAGCGGTGCGACGAGGCCGCAGACGGTGTCGATCTGCTCGGCGCGGCGGGGGACGAACACGTCGCCGTAGCGCAGGAAGAGCTGGTCGTCGGATTCGTCCCACCTCTGGGGTGCGGTGGTCATGCTTCCTCCGGTGAGTCGAGGATTTCCTGGCGACGCAGCCAGGCGGCGAGGGCCCGGCAGGACGCGGGCACGGTGTGGGCGGCGGGGCCGGGGCAGGTCGCCCGGGCGAGCCAGTCGCGGACGTCGGGCCCGTCGTGCGCGGTGGCCACCGCGCCGAGCGCGGCGACCAGCAAGTGCCCGCCGCCGACCGGCGTCCACAGCACCGGTGCCGCGCTGCGGCAGGTGAGCGGGCCAGCCGAACGAAGGCGGGCGGCGGGCGGTCGGGCCGGCGCCGGGCACATGCCGAGCGCGGACAGCCGGGCGAGCAGGTCGGCGGGACCGCCGTGGCCGCCTGTGTGGTGGCGGTACGCGGCGAGCCAGGGTGCGGGCACTTCGCCGTGCAGGTGCTCGCCCCACAGCCGCAGGGAACCGGCTTTGCCCGTCCGCTCGTACGCGGCGAGGTTGAGGGCCAGGGCGGGTCCGTGCGTCTCGCCAACGTGCCAGGTGCCGGCCGGCCAGGTGAAGCCGCCGCCCGCGTGGGCCGTCAAGGTCGTCGCGTCGGCCCGGGCCGACGCCGGGTCGAGGCCAGGCAGGTATTCCTCGGGCGTGCCGGCGCCGGGCGCGGTGTCGGCACGCACCGGAGTGGTGCCGGGCGGCCGGAGCGGGTCCGGCCACAGGTGCATGCTCTTGGCGCCCGCCAGGACGAGGTGGACGTTGGCGCAGCGCTCGCGGTGGATGCCGCCGGGCGTGGAGGGGTAGTCGCCGAGGAAGACCTCGGCCTCGACAGGGCCGCCGGGCATGCCAAGCGCCGCGAGGCGGGGGGCGAGTGCGCCCACCAGAGCATGGAAGATCGGGCGGTGGTGGCGCTGCACGTCCCGCGCGTAGGCGAGGCAGCCGCCGTCCGCGGCGCTCCGGCCGAGGGTGGCGAGCCAGTGCCACGGGCCGGTCTCGGCTGCGGCGCCGTGGTGCGGCCACCGTGCCGGTGACGTCTCGGGTGCGCCGGCGAGCAGGAGCTTGGCCTGCTGCCGGGACGGGTGTGCGGCCTCGTCGGTGAAGGCGGCGCGGGCCGCCTGCCACGCGGCCGCGACGGTGAGGCCGGGGATCGTCCAGCGGACCGGGGAACAGTGAGGTCCCTCGCGCTCCACCAGCAGGCCGCCCACCCGGTCGGGCCGGGCCGGGGGCGCGCTCACACGGCATCACCGGAGGGCTCGCCTGCGGTGGTGCGAGGGCTGAGGGACTCAACGGTCGGCGGGTAGATGTGCTGGTCTCCGCGCGGGTCGGTCACCAGGTATCCGTCGGGGTGCTCGTCGAGGTAGCCGCGACCGATGGGTACCTTGCCGTGCCCGCCGGGGATGTCCAGCACGTACGTCGGCTGGCACAGCCCGGACACCGCCCCGCGCAGGGTGCTCGTCAGCTCTTGGCCGGCCGCCACGGTGGTGCGGAAGTGGCTGGTTCCCGGGGCGAGGTCGCCGTGATGCAGGTAGTACGGCTTGACCCGGTGCCGTACCAGGGTGCGGAAGAGGTCCTCCAGCGCTTGCGCCGTGTCGTTGACGCCCTTGAGCAGGACGCTCTGGCTGAGCAGGGGGAAGCCCCGGTCGGTCAGGCGGTGGAGGGCCGACAGAGCACCCTCGCCGAGCTCCTGGCGGTGGTTGCAGTGGATGACGGTCCACACCGGGGTGTCCGCGGTCAGGGCGTCCAGCAGCTCGTCGGTGATGCGTTCGGGTGCGACCACCGGTACGCGCGTGTGGACGCGGACCACCCCGACGTGCGCGATGGCGTCGAGTTCGGCGACGATGCGGCGCAGCCGGGCCGGGGAGAGCATGAGCGGGTCTCCGCCGGTGAGGATGACCTCCCAGATCTGCGGGTCGTCCCTGATGTACCCGAGCGCCCGGCTCAGGTCCCCTTCCCCGAGGACGCCGTGCCCGGGACCCACCATCTCGCGCCGGAAGCAGAACCGGCAGTACACCGGGCACAGATGCAGTGGCTTGAGCAGTACCCGGTCGGGATAGCGGTGGGTGATCCCGGGCAGCGGCGTGAAAGGGCCATCGCCGATGGGATCGTCGCGCTCGTGCGGTTGCGTCTCCAACTCCCGCGGGTCGGGCACGAACTGCCGGGCGACCGGGTCGTCCGCGCCGCCGGTGATCTGCTCCCGCATGGTCGCCGTCACGCTGATCGCGTATCGGCTCGCGACCCGCTCGATCCCCGCCCGCTCGTCCTGTGCCGCCAACCCCGCCTGGACCAGGCCCTTCACGGTCCGGGTGGTACGTCGTTCGTCACGCATGGGATGACCTCCTGGACGAAAGGAACGTCGAGCCGGTACGCCACGAGGCAACCCCACGGCGCCGGGGCGCCGGAAGCGGTGACGGTAAAGGCCGGACAAGGTCGGACAGCCACGTCACACTCGGACGGCTAAGGTGAATCGGTAAGGAATGGGGGCTCATTGACCGGGAACGAAGGGGCGCAGACCGGCCCCGAACTGCGCCGGCGCGCACGTGAACTAGCCGCCACCGCGATCCGCGAGCGGCAGGTCGAACCGCTGACGGAAGCCGCGGCGCTGCTGATGCAGGCCGCCGCAGCCGACCCAGAGCAGCGCGGACGCTACGTGTCCGACCTCGGGGTCGTGCTGACCCACCACTTCGAGCTGACCGGTGTCCTCGGCGCCCTGCAGGGGGCACTGGACGCGCATCGCGCGGCAGTCAGGGAGAGTCCCGATAGTACGGTCGCGCTGTCCAACCTCGGCCTGTGCCTGACCCATTGGTTCGAACAGACGGGCGAGGTCGAGCGGCTCGGTGAAGCAGTGGACGTGCTGCGCCTGGCGGCGGGCAAGATCGACGAGGACAACTCCCACTACCCCGCGCACCAGTCCAACCTGGGCCTGGCGCTGACCCGCTGGAGCGAGCGCACGGAAGACGCCGACGCGGCGCTTGAGGCGGTAGCAGCCCACACCGCGGCCATCAAGGCTGGCCGCAGCACGCCCGCAGACGCCGCGGCACGGCTGGCGAACCTCGGCATGGCGCTGATGGTGCTCTACCGCGCCACCGGCGACCGGCCGCAGCTCACTGCGGCGGTAGAGGCCTACCGCAACGCGGTCAGGACCGTGCCGCCGGGCGACGCCAACGCACCAGGCTGCTACGCCGGTCTGGGTGACGCACTGTCGGCCACAGCCGACGCGGACGGCGACATCACGCTCTGCCTCGACGCGATCGAAGAGCTGCGGACGGTGGTCGAGGGGTTGCAGGACCACGACCCGGACGCGCCACTGTTCCTCAACCAGTTCGCCACGGCGCTGCGGGCCATCTTCACCAGGACCGGCGACACGCGCGCGCTGGACGAAGCCATCCAATGCCGGCGCGCGGCGCTCACCCGTACCCCTATCGGCCATCCCCACCGGCTGTTTTTGGCCTCCAACCTGGCGACGACGCTGCGTGCCCGCTTCGAGTACACCAAGGATCTCGCGGTGCTGCGCGAGGCCGTCACGCTGCTGGAGGGAGTGCTGGAGGACGCCGACGACGACCTTCCTGAACGGGTCAAGTGGGAAGCCGATCTCGGCAACTGTCTCTCCCGGCTCGGGGAGCACGAGCGGGACGTCGACCTCCTGGACCGGGCCGCGGCGGCCCTGCGAAACGCCGCTGGAAGCGTTTGCGCGCCGCACCCGGACATGGCGCTGCACGAGGCGAACCTGGGCGCGGCGCTGATCGGCCGGATCGAGATCGAGTGGGACCCGCATCTGCAGGAGGAAGCCGTCGAAGTGCTGAACCGCTCGCTGGAAAGGCCCGGCGGTGAGGACAGCCTGCACGCGAACGTCCACTTCAGCCTGGGGCTCGCCCACCGGGCGCGGTTCATCCGCGAGGGGGCGTCCGACGCATACCGCGACGCCGTAGGCGCCTTCACCGCCGCACAGGGGCCGGCGGCGCCCGGACGCACCCGGGCCGACGCCGCCCAGCACCTCGGCCGCCTCCACATGCTGGCCCGTGACTTCGACGCGGGACTCGCGGCCCTGTCCACAGCCCTGGAGCTGCTCGACCTGGTCGCCTGGCAGGGCCTGGAGCGAGACGACCAGGAAAGGCACCTGGTCCCTTTCACCGGGCTCGGCAGCGCCGCGGCGGCCTGCGCACTCGAAATCAGCGATCCGGAGCGGGCGCTGGCGGTCCTGGAGCAGGGCCGCGGGGTCCTGCTCGGCCAGACGCTGGCCGTGCGCACCGACCATGATGAGCTGCGGGCGCGCGAACCCGCCCTCGCCGCCGAACTCGCCGCATTACACGCCGAGATCGAGTCAGCCACGCAGCAACGCCAGCGCCGGGCGGTGCGGCGGGACAACCTGCTCGACCGCATCCGCAGCTGCCCCTGCTTCGAGCGCTTCCTGCTCGCGCCGGACCCCGCCGCCCTGCGCCCGCCCGCCGGCTCGGGGCCGGTGGTGACCCTGAACGTGTCCCTGCTGCGCTGCGACGCGCTGGTGACCACCGAACGGGGCACCGAGGCCGTCCCATTGCCCGGCCTGACCGCGGGGGACGCCGCCGAGCGCGCTGGCGCCTTCGTCAGCGCGGTCAACGCCAACGCCTGGGGCACCAACGACACCGTACGAGAGGTACTGGCCTGGCTGTGGGAGGCGGTGACCGAGCCGGTGTTCACCCACCTCGGCCTGCCGGCCTCCGACAGCCGGACGTTGCCGCATCTGTGGTGGGTGCCGACCGGGCCGCTGAGCGTCCTGCCCGTGCACGCCGCCGGCCTGCACACAGCGCCGGACGGCGACCGCCACAGCGCCCTGCACCGGGTGGCCAGCTCCTACGCGCCCACCCTCAGCTTCCTGCGCCATGTACGCGACCGGCCTGCCGGCCCGGACCAGGAATCCGCGCTCGTCGTCGCCATGGGCGGCGACACCGCCCCGCTGGCCATGGCGGAGGTGGAGGCGGACCTGGTGGCGGCCGATCTGGCGGCGGACTACCCGGGCCGAGTTGTCCATCTGGTCGGCGGGCAGGCCACGCGGCAGGCGGTGCTGGAGGGCCTGTCGTCCTCCGGCTGGGCGCACTTCGCCTGCCACTGCGTCAGCGACACCGAACGCCCCTCGGACAGCTGCCTGCGATTGTCCGACGGCGATCTACGGGTGCGGGACATCGCGGCGCTGCAACTCGCCGCCGGGGGCGTCGTGTACCTGTCGGCGTGCACGACAGCGCTGAGCGGTGGGCGGCTGCCCGATGAGACGATCCACATCTCCTCGGCGTTCCAGCTCGCCGGCTTCTCCACCGCCATCGGCACGCTCTGGCGCGTCCCCGACCTGGCCTCGCAGGAGACGGCACGCATCACCTACACCGCGCTGGCCCACCACCCGCCGGCCCGCGCGGTCAACCTTGCCGCCCGCGAAATGAGGCAGAACTATCTGAGGAACCCTTACGAATGGGCCGCGTTCGTCCACAGCGGGCCCGTCTGAGAGCCGTGCGCACTGCGGCCCCCGCCGCCACGAGGAGGCAGTCATGACCGACCGCCGCGGACCAGAGGACCCGACGCGTCCGGACCCGCGCCGCGTCGCGACCCGGCAGGACTTCGGCCGCGAACTGACGCTCACCCGCCAGGCCTCCGGGCTGAGCGTACGGCAGGTGGCCAAAGCGGCGGGCGTCCCCGTGAGCACCCTCGGCGGCTACTTCGCGGGCACCCACTTGCCCGCACTCCAACCACCCGACCTGCTGGACCGCATCCTGGTAGCGGCGAAGGTGACCGACCCCGCCGCCCTGGAGGACTGGCGGCGGGCGTATTGGCGGGTCCGGCACGGAGCAAGCCGCGCCCCGGCGGCCGAACCGCAGGCCCCCGACCGCGCCCCGCTGTACACGGCCGCAGGCGTGACGCCGGTGGCGGTGTCGATCCGGCCGCCGCTGGAGAGGCTCGGCGGCGAGCCGTCCGTACGCGGCCGAGACCGACTACTGGACGCACTGGCCCGGGCAGCCCTGACGTCCGGCCACGCCCATGAGGCGCCGCGGATCCATGTGCTGCACGGGCTCGGCGGGTGCGGCAAGAGCACCGTAGCCCTCGCCGCGGTCCGCCACGCCACCGCTTCCGGGATCCGCACCTGGTGGATACCGGCGGAGGACGCCGCCACGGTCACGGCGGGCATGCTCGCCCTCGCCGTCGAACTGGGCGCCTCACCCGACCGCTTACGGGTGGGCAGCCTGCCCGACATCGTGTGGAGGCTGCTGGACGAGCTGGACGAGCCGTGGCTGCTGGTGATGGACGACGTGGACGACCCGACTGCGGCACTGGCTGTCACCGGCAGCGGACTCACCGACGGCGCCGGGTGGCTGCGGCCGGCCCGCCGCACCACCGGAACCCTCCTGCTGACCACCCGCGATGGCAGCGCAACCACATGGGGCAGGCGGCGACCGGACTGGCTGCGGCTGCACCGGATAGGCGTCCTCGCCCCCGAGTACGGCGCCGACGTCCTGCTCGAACTCGCTGGCCCGCGCGCCGGCGACCCGGCCGAGGCGCGGGCGCTGTCGGCCCGGCTCGGCGGGCTGCCGCTGGCGCTCGCCTTCGCCGGCCGCTACCTCGCCGAGTCCCAGGACATCCCACCGGGCCTCGCCTCGCCCGGCCTCCCCCGAGACTTCCACGGCTACCGCGAGGCCCTCAACCGCGGCCTGCACGACGAGCTGTTCGCACTGCCGCCCGACGGCGCCCCCGCGGCCCGACGCGCCCACGCCGCCGTCGGCCGCGCCTGGGAACTGTCCCTCGATCTGCTGGCCGAGCGGGGTTTCGCGGGAGCACGCCCCCTGCTGCAGACCCTCTCCTGCCTGGGCCAGGCCCCCATCCCCTACGAACTGCTGCTGCGTGCCGACCTGCTGGCAGCCGCCCCACCGTTCGCGGGTGTCCAGGCCAGGGGCATCTGGGACTCGCTGCGCGCTCTGGACGGTCTCGGGCTGGTCACCCTGTCGCACTCCGGCACGGCGCAGACCCTCACGCTGCACCCCCTCGTACGGGACATGTCGCGCCGCCACCCGCAGGTGCTGGGACACCTCGACGACTACCTGGCGCTCACGACAGCGCTGCTGACGCCGGTGGTGGAGGGCGCCGACCCCAAGGCGCCAAGTACGTGGGAGCGGTGGCGGCTGCTGGCCGACCACTGCGCGGCGCCGCTGGACCTCATCGGCGACCGGCCCGGCGAGACCCCCGTACCCTTCCCCGCCGCACTGCGGTTGGCGAACCGCGCGGCGAACTACCTACGGGCCGCGGGGCACTTGGCCCAGGCCGAGGCCGCCGGGCTGCGGTCACTCGCCGCGACCCGGCACCGGCTGCCTGACGGCCACCCGCTAGTACTCGGCATCCGGCACGATCTGGCCAGGACGGCATACGATCAAGGGCGGCTGGCGGCAGCGGACACACTCTTCCGCGAGGTACTAGCCAGTCGGCTCGCCGTCCTGGGCCCGGAGCACCCCGACACCCTCACCACCCAGCACTACCTGGCCAGAACACTGCGCAACCGCGGCCTGCTCGACGAGGCGGAGGCCCTCTTCGCCGCCACCCTGCGGGCCAGGACCGCGCTCCTGGGCGAACGCCACCCCGACACACTGACCAGCAGGAACGGCGTGGCGGACATGCTGCGTGCCCGAGACCGCTTCGCCGAGGCCCTGACCGCGTACAAAAGCGTCCTCGCCCTGCGCACGCAGGTGCTGGGCGAACGGCACCCGGCGACGCTGGTGACCGGGCAGTACCTCGCCGAGGTGCGCCAGGAACTCGACCAGCCCGGCGCCACCGAGGCGGAGCTGCGCCGGCTGGCCGCCATCAACCAGGAGGTGCGCGGCGCCGACCACCCCCGCACCCTGGCCGTACGGCAGTCCTTGGTAGAGGCCCTGCACGACACAGGTCGCGCGTCCGAAGCGCAGGCGTTGGCGCTTCCGCTCGTGGCCGCCTGCCGTCGGCTGCTCGGCGAAGCGCACCCAGCGACGCTGCGCGCCCGCTACCGCCTGGCGCTCCTGTGCTCGGATCTCGGCGCGAGCGACGACGCCGAGCGGGAGCTGCAGGCGGTGGTGATCGACCGCCAGCGCGTCCTCGGACCGCACCACCCGCACACCCGCATGTCCCAGGCCACTCTCGCCGCCATCCGCCAGCAAGCGGAGGGGCGAGCCAGCGCCGGGCGAGGCGACCACACCCACCCTCACAGCGATCGGCGGACCGACAGCACCCATGTATGACAACGTCGACGAAGATCTCGCGCAGGGCATCGGCCCGGCCGCAGCCCAGGCTCTCAGCGAATACGCGGCGCTCCACCACCGCCACTACCGCCTCGTCCGCTGGCTAGTCAATGGCCGCAGCCGGGCACCGGTGGCGGTGGTGCGAGAGACCGACCGACACGAGGACAAGACAACCAAGCTGATCCTCAAAGTGCCCGCACAAGACGGCGAGAAACTGCGCCTCAACGAGTTCGCCCGCCACCGCGCTGCCATCAAGCAGGCCCCAGCCTTCGCCGCCGCGCACCTGTCGAAGACCGCACACCCCCCGATCCGGGTCGGTGACGGCTCGTGGATCACGTTCCAGCGAGTAGCTGGCCGCACCCTAGAGGACACCGAGGTGCTCACCGTCCTGCTCTTCCGGATGCTGGACCGGTCGAGCACGGCGGAGTCCGGCCCCGAGCCGGTGAGCTGCGACTCCCCCACGTTCACCAATGCCTGCGCCACCGTCGTCGCCGGAGTCCTCGGCGAGTGGGCCGAGCACCCCGACATGGACGAGCACGCGCCCATGATGTCAGTGGCGGATTTCCTGACGCTGCATCTGGCAGGCCAGTTCGAGCCCGGCGGCCGGCTCCACCCATATGCGCAGCTCCACCAGGGCGACATGCTGCACAGCGAGCCCGACGGGCGTCCCCTGCCCAACCCACTGGCCATCGCACAGGGCCGCTGCTTTTCCGACGTGGGACTGATCCAACCGCTGCTCGGCAAGACACACGGCGACCTGCACACCGACAACGCGCTGATCCGCGTAAGGCCCGCAATCGACAGTCGCGACTACCACCTGATCGACAACGCGCTATACGAGGAGCGCGGCCCACTCACCCGCGACCCCGTGCATCTGCTCTTCTACATCGTGGCCCGCACCATGGACGAGCTGTCACTCCCCCAGCAAAACGCACTCATCGACCTGCTGATCGCCCCGAGCAGCGGCCCCGGACACCGGCTGCCCGGCTGGCTCACCGACGTCGTCAAGGCGGTCGACGCCGCCTGCCTGGCATGGGTCGAAGACTCGGGGCTGGCGCCCGAGTGGCGTGCGCAGACTCTGCTGTCGCTGCTGGCGTGCGCGCTGATGTTCGTCGGGCGCAAGTCCATCCGCGAGGAGGACCGGAAGTGGTTTCTGCGGCTGGCTGGCCGCGCCGCAGAACGCTTCCAGCAGCTCAACCCCGCTGTCAGCCGCGACCCGGCCCAGACCGCTCCGGACCCGGCCTTGGCCGCCGGGCGGACCGGCTGGATCGGCCGCATGTGCCGCGACCTGCCAGAAGTCGCGGCGGTCGTTTCGCGTGCATCCGCTCGGGACAGGAGCCGGGAGAACGGCGCCGCGACGCTCGCCGACCAGGTCGAGGACCTGCGCACCGCCGCGCTTGGCGGCCTGGACCGCGCCGCGGACTACCGGGACCTCACCCGCCACATCGGTGGCCCCGACGACGACACCCGCTTCGGCACCGAAGGGCGTGACGGCACGCCGGTCACCGACGAGTGGTACGTGTGCCCTATGGACCTGTGCGACCGACGCGACGGCCGCGAGCCCGGCGAACCCCTGCCGGTCTGCCACCTGTCCCGAACCCAGCCGCAACGGCTGAAGCCCGAGCGCCGGTGAGCCGGCGATGCCCTTCTACGACCTCGACGACAACCGGTGGCCCGCGTTCCTAAGCTCGGGTGCGGCTTTGTGGGCGCTGGCCGCGGTGATCGCCGACCGCGCGGGCCTGGGCGGCCGGTGGTTCGGTACGCAGCTGTGGACGGCAGGCGGCCGAGCCTGGCCCACCGCCGGTCTGCAACTGGCCGGGGCGGTGGCGCTGGCCAGTCTGATGAGCGAGCCGCTGAGCGGATGGCTGGGCGAGCTCTGGCTCGGCCGCCGGCTCCGCGCGGCGCTGGGGCCGCTGCTCAAGCGCCGCCGCCGGCGGTGGGCTGCCGCGCACGCCGCCGGGAAGTCGGGCGGCAGCCCGCAGCACCGGCTGCACCACATCGCCCTGCGCAATCGCATCGCGCTGGCCCCGCCGCAGTCCGCGACCTGGATGGGCGACCGCGTCCAGGCGCTGGAGACCCGGGTATTCAGCGAGTATGGGCTGGACTTCCCCTCCGCCTGGCCGGGGCTGTGGCTGGTCGTCCCCGAGCCGTGCCGCGCCGAACTGCGCAGCGCGGCCACGGCATGGCGGCGGGCCACCCGCCGGGGCGCCTGGGCGCTGCTCTACGGAGTGCTCACGGTGGCGTGGTGGCCGCTGCTGCTGGTCGCGGGGATGGCACTGGTGTCGGCGCTGCGCTCGGCCCGCAGGGCGATGGAGGCGCTCACCGACCTCGCCGAGGCGGCCGTCGACCTCCACGCGCGCGACCTGGCGGGGCAGTTGGGCATTGACACGGCGGACGGACAGGTCGATCCGCCGACCGGGCGCCTTGTCACCATACGGCTGCGCAAGGGCGTGTGAGGCGCCCGCCCTCATCCGTGCGTGAGCACTCCGAGACGGGCCCGTGCCGCTTCGACGTACCGCTCCTGGTCGGATGTCAGGCCCAGCACACCGAGGGTCAGCGGCGCGAAGGCGATGCCCTCGCGGACGTGCCGTGCCAGCCCCGGCCAGGTCTGGCCGCCGTGCGCGGCGTACGCGGCGAGCAGGTCATCGAGCATCGACGGCTCGAACTTCCTGGCAGCCTCGACGAACTCCGTGCCCGGGTCGCCGACTTCGGCGTCGCTCCAGTCGAGGACCCCGACCAGGTTCCCGGTGTCGTCCACCAGGGTGTGCCCGGGGTGCAGGTCGCCGTGGACCAGCACGCTGCGCGGCGACCACAGGGCGTCGTCGTCGAGCCACCGTCGGCCGCGGCCCCACCAGGTGTCGTGCATGCCCAGTTCGGCGCGTCCGAGGACGAGTTGCTCTCCGAAGCGGGCCCGTACGCCATCGAGGCGGCGTACCGGGATGCCCGTCGCGGCAGCCTCCTCGACCGGTGTGGCGTGCAGGGCGGCCATGCACCGGCCGAGCGCCTCGACGTAGGACTGCGGCGGGTTCTGCCGGTCGATGCGCCAGTGCAGCCGGAAGGTCACTACGTCCTCACTCGCCGCGGGCTCACCCGCCAGTCGCGGATAGGCAACGAGTTCACGGTCCGCGATACGCCAGTGCGGGACGGCTACGGGGAGGCGGTCGCGGACGAGGGCGAGCAGCCGCGCCTCGACGTCCACCGCCGCGGCGACATCGGGGCGCCGCGGCACGCGCAGAATCCACCGGGCGCCCCCCGTGTCGACGCCGTGCAGTACACGGAAGTCCCAGCCCGTCTCGTCCAGTACAGCGGATTCGCGCCGGAGTTCGAGGCCCCGGTCCCGTGCCGTCGTCAGCAGCGCGTCTACGAGGCGCGCAGTCGTGTCGTCCACGGCACGGGATGCTAGGGGCGGCTGCCGCGTCCACCAAGGCCGCCGGGCGGAACTGCCCGTACGAGTCCTTCCGAGGTCACCTCGTACGACGCCGGACAACTCCGGGCCGGCATCGGCCTGGTGCGCCCGGCTCACGAGAGCGAGCATCACGGCATGCTTCCGGCTGACAATCACATTCATACCCAGTGGTCATGGGACGCGCTTGCCGGCTCCATGGAGGCCACCTGTCAACAGGCGCTATCGCTCGGCCTGCGCTCGCTCGCCTTCACCGAGCACACCGACTTCACGACCTGGACGATCCCAGCGACGGCCGTGGCGACCATGCCGGACGCCTTCCAGGCGATGGTCGGAGCGGACGGACTCTTCCGGACGCCGCCTTTCGACGTCGAGGGCTATCTGGGCTCGATCGCGCGGTGCCGGGCGCTGTTCCCCAGCCTGCACATCGTCACAGGTGTCGAACTCGGCGAGCCGCACTGGTACGCGAAGGCGGTGGGCGACCTGCTGGCCGCCGCGGACTTCGGTCGTGTCGTCGGGTCGCTGCACTCCTTGGAATCGGGCGGGCGGCTGCTGGCCGTGGATCGGCTCTTCGGACTGCGCCCACCCGCCGACATCGTCCGCGACTACCTCCGCGAGGTCACCCGCATGGTCCGGACGTCGGACGCGTTCGAGATCCTCGGGCACATCGACTACCCGCTGCGGTCCTGGCCTGCGGACGCCGGCCCCTGCCGGATCAGCATGTTCGAGGACGAGTTCCGCGCGGCGCTGAGAGCTCTCGCTGCTGGCGGACGGGTCCTCGAAGTCAACACCAGCAGGATGCCGTACGGCGCCATCATTCGATGGTGGTACGAATGCGGCGGTGGGGCGTTGAGTTTCGGCAGCGACGCGCACCAGCCGGGTGAGGTCGCGCGGAACTTCCGGGAGGCGGCGTTGCTTGCGGAGTCCGAGGGCTTCCGGCCCGGGCACATGGACCACGACTTCTGGACCCGGTGATCAATCCCAGTGATCAATCCCGCGTAGGGCAGCGCACTGGTCTGAGTGGCGAGCAGATCCTGGCCCAACTCGCCGATCGAGTATGCATGGAAGACGGGTTCTGGCACAGATCTTGGGGAGCCGTCGCAGAGCGTCATCCAGCGTTCGAACGAAAGGCGGCCGGGTCCAACAGCGATCGATCTTGACGTGCCCGACGTGTGTGATGGCGAGTTGACGATGAGAAGTGGCACCAGCGCATAGGGGATCGACATGTTCATAGCAGAAGAGGGCGTTTTCGATCCTGTTGAGGTGCTGAAGCTCTACGACGCGGTCGGTTGGGAGGGCTACACCAGCGATGTCGACAAGCTCTGTCGCGGTCTCGCGAACTCTCACCTCGTCATCACGGCACGAGACGGATCGGGATCCCTCCTGGGACTGGCCCGGACCATCTCCGACGACGAGCACATCTGTTACGTCCAGGACGTCGTGGTCAATCCGGCGAACCACAGGCAGGGGGTTGGCCGGGCACTGGTCGAGCACTTGATGCGGCGCTACTCCCACTGCCGATTCTTCCTCCTGTCCACAGACCACGAGGCGTCTCCAGAGGGCAGCCGCAACCACGCGTTCTACCGGAGCCTGGGCTTCCTGTCCTACGAGGAAAAGGGGATGGCAGGCTTCGGACTGCCAAGGAACCGCCCTGACCTGCGCGATACGGCTCCATAGGAAAAAGATCTTGAGGAGTTACGGAATGCTACTGGAGCAGGATCAGCTTGCGGAGTAGATCGAATCCGGCTCGGCCGTAGAGCTGTCGCTTGATCTTCTTGATGCGGTTGACGGCGCCTTCGATGCTGCCGGAGCTCCAGTCGAGGGTGAGCCCGGCGGTCACGGCGTCGAGGTCTCGGTGCAGGTGGAGTGCGAAGCCGGTGAGGCCGGGCAGCTGGCTGGCGTCGACTGCGTCGATCCAGGTGGGGAGCGTGACGCCGAGGCGGTCGGTGAGCATCTCGCCGAAGTCGCGGACGTGTCCGGCTGCCGTGTCCAGTTCGGGGCAGCGGGCCAGGATGTCTTTCAGACCGGCCCGGTCCTTCTCGGTCAGGGTCGCAGGATGTCGGGTGAGCCAGCCGGTCACCTGCTGCACGGTCGGCGGCCGCGGCGGTGCGGCGGCCGACGCCCCGCGCAAGGTGGCGATGTGGGCACGGACCATGCCGTAGGTGACGGGAGCATGCTCGGCGACCAGCTCGCTGTGCAGCCGGGTGACGCTGGTGCATCCCTCGGCGAATCGCCGTTCCACGTAGGGCTTGTACGGGTCCAGCCTGCTGGGTCGGGGCCGGTTCTCGCGGATGGTGTCCTGCCAGCGTGCGGCGCTCGCGTACCGGAGCACGGTGTTGAGGCCCCAGCCCAGGTGCCGGCAGATCGCCCGACGTGAGTGGCCTTGGGCGAGCATCTCGTGGACCAGGGCGTGTGCGGCCTTCTTCCGCTCGGCCCGTCGGCCGACGGGCTCCGCGTCGTCCTGCGGCCGGCTGGAAGCCCCTCTGCTGGCCTCCGGCAGCACGCTGCTGGACGACGGGTTGGGCAGGCAGTCGCGGTGGGCGGCGACGCAGGTCTCCACGGCCCGGCCGAGGCCCTGCCACAGATGGAACCGGTCAGCGACCTGCAGAGCATCGGGGGCGCCGCGCCGGGCGTCCTCGGCGTAGGCGCCCGCCCGGTCCCGGCAGATGATCTCCACACCGGGATGGCCGATCAGCCACGCGGCCAGCGGCCCGGCTTCCCGGGTGGGAAGCACATCGACCACGCGATGGTCTTCGACGCTGGTCAAGACGGTGGAGTAGGTCTGGCCGCGGCGGATTGCGAAGTCGTCCACGCCCAGCACCCGCGGCGTACTGAACCGCGGATCGGGCAATGCCATGACCCTGCGTAACAGGGTCATCCGTCCCGCGCCGAAGCCGAGCTGAGCCGCCAGCCGAGCCCCGCCCCGCCAGGGCGAGCCCTACCCGTTCCAGGACGTGGTTGAGCCGTGTGGTGAACCGTGAGTGCGGGACAGTCAGCCGGGAGAACGGCTCGGCGAACGTCCGGTGCTGGCAGTCCGCCGACCCGCAGATGAAACGCCTGACCGTCAGCAGGATTACAAAGCCCTGATCAGCGAGCCGAAGGTCCTTCAGCCTGCGCTGGTAACGATCGTGGACCCGGCCCGAGAAGAGGCCGCAGCCCGGACAGGCCGCCGAGGCCGCGCGGCCTCTCGCCACCACCTCGACCGTGCCGAACGCGGCCGTGACCGCGTCGACCTCCACCTCGTCGATCCCCTCGAACACCAGCGAGTCCCAGAACAGCGTGTCGGTCTGCATGCCCAGCACCATCACCGCCCACCGCCGACCAAGGCAGCGAACGGAATGCACCTGAGGGAGCGTCACTTCCGGTCGTCAGGGAACAAGGCGTACGCCGTCTCGCACGAGCCAGGACCTCGCAATCGAACAACGATGTCACGCTCTGCGACGGCTCCCCAAGATCTGTGCCAGAACCCAACCGTCACCTACGAAGCCAGCGCATCAAGGCGGCGCAGTTCCGCGGGAGAAGTCGCTGCGCGCTGATCACTTTTGGTGCACCGCCGTGACCGGCCCTTTCTCGCAGGCTTGAGTGTGCAGTCAGACGGCTCGCCTGGTTCTACAGGTCGGCCACAAGAAGCCGGTAACCGGCATCGAGGGCTTCGCGGTCGAGCAGGTCGGCATGGTGTTGGTGCCACCGGCCGGAGGACAGGTCGTCTGACAGCCGGGCCAAGCCCGGCTGGAGGACTTCGTCGCTGGTCTGGGCGAACAACGAGATACCGGCCCGCACTTTTGGGTCGAGGTATGCCTCGGGTCGGCGCCAGAAAGCGGCGAGGAATCCGTCGGTGCAATCGTGCGGGATGGGGACGGTTTCGATGCAGGCGCCTCCCAGGAGCCTGGCCAAACGGTTGACCGCGACGGCTCGTGTGTTGTCGAACGCGGCTGCTTCGGGCAGGTACTCCTCCAGCAGCCAGAACCTGTGGTTGATGTCGGGGTCGAAGGTGAGGACGACGATCCGCTGCCGGGCGATGCGGAGGAGTTCGCCGATGCCGGCTTCCAGGTCGCTCCAATGGTGCACGGTCAGGAGAGCCATCACCGCATCGGCCGAGTCGTCGGCGAGAGGGATCGACTCCGCGGAGGCTTCCAGGGCCGGTGCGGATCCGGCTGGGCGCTGGGCGATCATCACTGAGCTGGGTTCAACAGCCAGCACCGTGTGTGACGGTTCGTAGGAGCCGGTGCCGGCTCCTACGTTGATCACAGTGGTGGCACCATTGAGGGCTTGATGGATCCTGGCGGCGATTCGGAGGTCCGGTCGCCGGGTGTCAGCGTAGGTCACACCGATGCTGTTGTAAGTCGCCATACCG
The DNA here is from genome assembly GCF_030817535.1 of Streptomyces sp. V3I8. Taxonomy (NCBI): domain Bacteria; kingdom Bacillati; phylum Actinomycetota; class Actinomycetes; order Kitasatosporales; family Streptomycetaceae; genus Streptomyces; species Streptomyces sp. V3I8. Next base: position 25,250 of record NZ_JAUSZL010000004.1, read on the forward strand.
TACAATATGCGCTTCCTTCTGACACCGGGAAGAGTTCGCAGCGTTGTCAGTTCTCATCGACATTTTCGAGCTGTCTGATCGCCAACTGTGACTCGAAACCGTCGACAAACGTTGCCCGCTTCCGCTGACGAAACCACCCGCAAGTACTACACGGCCGGGACGCTGGAAGCCTCGCGCGTCATCGAGCTGGAGAAGTTGGGGATGGTGTGGTCCGTGCACGCTTCTGTGTGGGACGCCGGCCTCGAGGTCGCCCGCTCGTACGCCGCGGTGCACGGACACTGCCTGCCCGGCGCGTCCGTCGTCTGGGATTCGTTTCCGCTGGGGACCTGGATGAAAAATCAGCGTGCGGCGGCCCGGAAGGCCGCGGAGAACGCCGCGCGGGCAGGGAAAAACGGATGTCTCGTATGCCGGGCAGCTCTCTGAGGCCCGGCAGGAGGCTCTGGCAGAGGTGGATCCCGGGTGGTGTCCGATGGCGTGGGAGGTCGGCTGGCAGCGGGCGTATCGGCTCGCTCTCACGCACGCGAAGACCGGCGGTGTTTTCCCGGCCGGGGCGGGCGAGCTCATCGTGCAGGGCGAGGACCTCTGAGCGTGGATCACCACGCAGTGGGTGGGGTGGGACAAGTTGGTGCCCGCGCAGCAGTACCTGCTGGAGACCCTCGGCATCGAGGCGCCCGAAGAGGGTGAGGTGCTCGTGCCGGTACGCCGGTCGCAGGATGAGCGGTGGGACACCAACCTCGCCGCAGCCCGCCAGTTCCACGCCCGCGAAGGCCACCTCAGCGTTCCCCGCAAGCACGTCGGGGTGATCGACGTGGACGGCGGTGGGGAGGGTGTGCAGCAGGCGGTGAAGTTGGGGGCATGGCTCGACAACACCCGGCGTTGGGTGGGGAAGCTGGGTGCGCAGCGTCGTGCGCAGTTGGCCGGGTTCGGCCTGCAGTGGGCGCGGGAGGGGAGTGTGTGATGTGGAGTGCTGAGGACGTGGCCCGGGCCGCGGTGCGGCGCCAGGGCGAGGGCTTGAGTGTGGAGCAGGTCGCGGAAGGTCGCGGAAGCCGAGCGGCGTGAGCACGAGACCGGACAGCAGCTGGAGGACGTGCCCGCTTCTGGCCGTGGCCCGTACGAGGAGGATCCGCAGGATCTTGCCGAGCAGTGGGTGGCCCGGCATGCCGAGTGGCGGCGCGTCGCCGCCCTGATGGGCGAGCAGGGGTGGCCGCTCTACCGTCCCGAGCAGGATGTGCAGGGCAGTACGTGGGCGCGCGAGCGCGAGGACCGGCGCCAGGAGGCCCTCGCCCGTCAGGCCGCGTGGCAGAAGGAACGGCAGGATGCGCGCGATGAGCTGACGGCGCGGGTGTGGCTGTCGGCCGACGTGAGCCGCCGGCTGCGCGCCATCGCCGCCCGTACCGGCCTGCAGCCGGAGCAGGTCCTGGCCCAACTAGCCGACCGGGTCCGCATGGACGACACCGGCGCCCTGACGGTGAGCACCTTCACCCCGCACTGAGTGCCTCGGCTTGACAACGACATTGGGAAATTTCTGAACCTCCGGCCGCCGTCGGCTCGGTACGCTCGTACCGACGAGGGAGACGATGACGATCGTGACTGTCGAGCCCATCGCGGACCTGCGGGCCGCGCTCCAGCAGGCCGTGGCTGAACTGAGCTTCGAGGCGGGGCGGCAGGTGACCACCGACCCGGAGCGGGCGGAGCACCTGATGGCTGCCACCTCCGCCATGGAGGAGACCTTGCGGCGCACTGCCTCCGCCCGGCCGTAGCAGGTGAGCCGTGGGCCAAGTACGACAAACGCCGCTACGTCTACCTCGGCACCACGACCGTGGCAGCCATCGCCGTCTGGCTCCGAACCTGACGGCAAAACACACCTCAGTGGCCGCCCTCCGCCGGCCGCTGATGCCCGCACGGGACCAGGTCGCCGTTCTTGTCGAAGACTTCGGCGTCGCTGCCCGAATTCACCCACACCGTGATGCCCTGATCATGCACGACCACGTTGAACGGAGAGTGCTCCGGGTCCGTCTCGGTCACGACGGTGAACTCTTCGCCCGGGCCCATCCAGTGATCAGTTCCCCACGGTTCAACCCACAGACAGACCACGCTGTCGGTCTCGTTGCTCACGCTCGTCTTGGCCACGCTCGCACCCTAACCAGCAACATGATCGGCCGGACAGGTCCTAAGCGAAGGTGCCGATCGGGACCCTACCCACGGCACGGTGCAAGGTAGAAGGTCATTCCCAGAGCCTGAGTTCCCGGTTGGCCACGTTCAGGTGGCGGGTCTCCGGCGGGTAGCTGGTCGGGGCCTGAAGTCCGAGAGCCCAGAGTGTCACCGCGTACTCGTACCCGTGCCGGTGACGGTGGTAGTCGCCCGCGGCACCCTTGAGGAAGCGGCGGACGGCGGGGCTGTAGGGCTCCTGGTCGTCGCCGGTGTTCTTGAGCCGAAGGTCGGTGAGGAGCCGGTTGAGGGCCTCGTGCCAGCAGGTCAGTTTCTCGGCCCGTCGGCGGAAGGCGCCGGCGATGTCGTCGGGGTCGTCGGCGTCGGCGTCGGCGTCGGCGTCGGCGTCGGCGAGCAGGGTCTCCAGCTCGAAGTACGCGAGGTGGGGGACCTGGTCGTCGTACTCCTCGATGGCGTCGATCTCGGGGTGGGTGAAGGGCCGTACGTGGTATTGGCACAGGCTCATGGTGTTCTGCATCGACTCGCGGAAGTAGCGCATCAGTTGCTGGCCTCCATCTGGCGGGGAACACCTGCGCCCCGCTGTTCACTGTGGCCGGCCGCCGTTGCTCGCACCGGTCCTGGTGCGGGATGTGCAGTGCGGAGGCGGAAGCCGACGCACAGTTGATCAAGCGTGGGCACCGGTCCCTGGGGGCTTCTCCTTGCCTCTCACCCCTCCCGTCTCCCCTTTTCTCGGGAGGGGTGAGAGGCAAGGAGAAGTACATAGGGATGTCAGACCTCGGGTAAGGCCTGATCAGGCGGGTGGACCTGGCCGACACGTATCTGCACGTCTCGTGAGACGCATCAGATGGTGCGTCCGATACCGCGTCAGACAGGGCGTCACGTGGTGCGTCAGTTGTCGCCACCCTGTCCAGGTGATCATCCGTGCCGGTCCGTCGGCGCCCGGGTGCCGGTCCGTCAACGTCCCCGGCCGCCGCTTCTGCCGGGCGCCAGGCCCGGCAAGGGCCTGCTCGCGCGCGGCCCGGCCGACGCGCGCGAACCACCGGCCGGCGCCCCGATCCCCCGGCCGCGCACCCGGCCCCGCTTCTCTCCTGCCTTTTTCCTTCCTTTTTCCAGGTGGGTGAACGTGGGGCGCTGAGGGGGATGTCAGCACCCCGACCACGCCCGCACAGGCATGGTGACCTGCGCAAAGGCCCGGTCGGGAGGGGAGGTGGGATCAGTGGTTGCGGAATGGTTCCCAGGGGTCGGGGAGGGGGCGCTGGGGTCCTCGCCTTCGGTGGACAGGCCGACGTAGGTGCGTAGGGCGGGTCGGGTGCCGGGGAGGCCGTAGTGGGTGAACTGCTTGTGGAGGTCTGAGCCGAACGGTACGGGCTGGAAGTCCTCGGCGGTCAGCAGCTCGGCCAGGACCTTCAGCAGCTTCTGGCGTCCGGGGGAGAGTTCGGTGAACACCTTTGCGGTATCCGTGGGTTCGAACAGGGCTTCCAGCAGGTTCTCGGCGCGGGCTCCCAGCGGGTGGGGCACGGCTCCGGTCTTCTCGAGATGGGGCAGGGCGTGGACGATTCCCAGGAGGATCCCGTCCGGGTCCTCGGTGGCGCCCATCAGGTGCAGCAGGCTTCGGACGGTGTAGCTGTGCAGGTCACCGGCGTGGTGAGCGGTGGCGGATTCGGGGGCCGGTCCGGCGCCGAAGGCCGCCAGTTCTGCGGCGATGCGCTCGGCCGGCGGCAGGCCGGGCGCGGCGGCCGAATGCGTGACCAGTATGCGGGTCAGGGCGGTGGCGGCGGCCCAACGCGGCAAGGAGTGCTCGTGGTCGAGATGATGTCGGACCCGGCCCTCCGGGTCGTGGTCGGCGAGCAGCCCGACCGCGACGAGGACCGTGGCGACGCAGACCGGTTCCCGCTCGCCGTCGAGGCAGGCCAGCAACGGGTGCAGGGTGGCGTCGGCCTCCTCGGGGAACCAGCCGAGGAGGTACGCGGTCTTGGTGCGGATCTCCAGGTCCCGGTCGCCGAGCAGTTCGAGCAGGACAGGAAGCTGGGCGCGGACCGCGTCATAGGAGCGCAGTGCGCCTTCGCGGGCGTCGACGGGGTGCCCGGCCGCACAGTACGCCCGTCCCTCGCGCAAGTTCTTCAGCTGCTCCTCGTCGGTCTCGGCGGTGATCTGCTCGTCGTACCAGCGCAGATTTTCTTCGGGGCTGATGACTGCGGCCCGCCACGCGGCGGTGTTGATGCCGAGCGGGAGGTCGTACTCGTCGTGCCAGTCAACGGCCAGACGGGTCAGCAGCAGTGCGTCGGCCCGGGCGCCGGCCGGGCCTGCGACAGCGATTCGGGCGAGGAACGGTACGGCGTACGGAGAGGCCGAGTACCGGGTGCCCTGGTGAAAGATGTTGCTGAACAGGCTGCGGAAGGCGTTCTCCCGGGCCTCCTGGTCCGGCCCGCACACCGTCCGGAGCTGGCCAGGCACGTCCTCGGCGCTGCCGTAGGCGTGCCCCAGGACTGCCCAGTCGATATCGTCCAGCCCTGCCAGGAGATCATCGGATCGTTTCATGATCCGTATGCTCGCAGGACCGCTGACACCGATCCCGCAGACGAACTGTCTCCTTGAGCCCAGCGGCCAAACTCACCCGTCAATCGGTCAAGAGCGCCTGCCAAAGGACACACCGGCGCGAGCCCTGTCTCACAGCCTCACAGCTCAGCGCGCCTACCTGGGGAAATGCCCTGTGAGGCTTATAGACCTCACAGGGCGGAGCTGTGCGTGACACCGGTGTCGGCTGGACAGCAGCAGACCCCGACCATGTGCTCGTCGGGGTCTGCTGCTGCGGCTTCGGTTCAGCCGCAGCAGTCGCAGCCGGGGCGGCAACCGCATGCGTCGCTCTCCTTGGCACCGGTGGGCAGCACTGCTGCGGCCGGGGTCGCGCAGCAGCCTTTGCCCTGCCAGGCGTCGCGGCCTTCCTTGGCGGCGATGACGAGGGCGGCGATGGGGTCGGCCCAGGACCAGCCGAGGGTGGCGTTGAGGACCAGGCCCACCAGGAGGACGGCGGACAGGTAGGTGCACAGCTGTCTGCTGCCGGGGTGAGTGGAGACAGTTGTCGGACCGGTTGGCGGTGGGGTTGTGGGCCTGGTCGGGGGCGGTGTTGTCGGATCGTGACCGTGGTCGGGCCTTTTTGGTAAGAGAACCGGTCGGGGTCGGCTGCTGCCGTGGAACGAGGCGCAGCGCCCGCCCAAGAGGGTGCTGCTGTGTCACGAAGGCAGCGATGGTGAACATGGATGGGAGCGACGGGGACCGGCTGGCGTTGGCGGTGCTGGCGCAGTACCGCATCGCGACGACCGAGCAGGTGCATCTGCTGACCGCGCCGGGGGTGCGGATCGAGCAGACGCGGCGCCGGCTGATGAAGCTGCGGGGCGAGGGGCTGGTGGATCGGATCACGTTGGCGCGGGCGGGGCGGATGCGGGTGTGGGTGTGGTTCGCCACTGGGTACGGGGCGCGGATCGCGGCCACGTGGCCGGAGTTACGGAATCTGCCGACGCGGCGGTATGCCGGTGACCGGACCGCGGTGCGGCTGAAGACCGGGCACGGGCTGGCGGTGACCGAGGTCGGGCTGGCCTTCGTCCAGGACGCCCGACGCCGCGGGGAGATATGCCGGCCGCTGGACTGGATTCCCGAGGTCCACCATCCGCTCGGCAGCGGGGAAGCGGTAATCCCTGATGCGCTGGTGTACTACCGCACCCGCGAGGCCGGCGGGGCGATGGTGCGCGCGTTCGTGGAGGTCGACCGCGCCACCATGGGGCCTGAGCGCCTGGCCGCCAAGGTCGCCGCCTACGCCCGGCTCCACCGCTACGTCCCCGTGCCGGGCGGGCGCCACCGCGGCTACGGGACGCAACTGGCCACGCAGCAGGGGCCGGAGGCCTGGCGCAAGCGGTACCCGGTCTTCTCGCGGGTGCTGTTCGTCCTGGACCACGTCGGGCCCGCCGGCGTCGAGCACCGGGGGCGAGCCCTGCGGGCAACCACCCAGGAAACCGTCCCGGACCGCTTCCTGCGCAACGTTCCCGTCCTGTCGGTGCCCATGGCCGACCTGCTGCGCGAAGGGCCCTCAGCGCCCGTGTGGAGGCCCGCACACGACCCCGACCGGAAGGTGAGCTGGCTCAACCCCTGGAAGACCTGAGCCAGATACACCGTCCTACCCGTTAGGGGCCCACCGAGTAGGACGGTCGGCCCCTAACGGGCGTGGTCGCCCTGACCATGGCCATGACCGCAGCCCCGACCATGACCCCGACCACGGCAGGTCACGCCCATGGTCAGGGCTCAGCAGACGAGGGCACATGGTGGCTGCGGGCAGGCCGTGACCGGAGCGCACGCGACGTCGTTGGAGTCGACGAAGTGTGTTTCCCGTCCTCCGCGAAATATGTGAGCGAGCCCTCGGTGACGATGCCCCCCGGGCGTTCGCTGCTTCCACCACCCGGTCGCGTGCTGGCACAGCCGGCCAGCTACGACACCGCTCCGACCACGGCCCGCCGCAGTCGTACCCGCCAGGGCGACCGTGCAAGCCGCCCGGTTGCGCGGCCGCGCTGCATAAAATGTCCTGGCGGTAAACCCTTACCACCGGTCTTACCGGCCCCTTGCCGACGTTTATCACGACGCTCCCCACCGCAGGTCACAGCCTCGCGCCCGGGCGGGGCAGATTCGGCCCGGGTACGTGCAGGACAGAGCCTGACAGAGCCTGCACGTGCTCGCCACTCACCACCTGCGCGCACCGATTGCGCAGCCTGCACACTCGATGCGCAGCCGGTGCGCAATGTCCGAGAGCCGGTTGCGCACAGCGGGCCGGGTCTTGTGCAAACAGGCCGCCACCTGCACGGCAGGCCCGCAGGCGCGCCAGCCATACCCGTCACGCACCAGGACGCCGCGCCCTTCGAGGCGGCGTAGGTCGTAGGCGATCGTGCTCTTGCTGCGCAGCCCCATGACTACACCGACCTGCGCCACGGTCAGCTCTTCACCGTCAGGTCCTGGCGTCATCGGTGTGGCCGGGCGGTGGGGGGAGGGCCACGGTTTCTTCAACGACGGCGCGGGCCAGGACCGCAATACGGATCCGGTGCCGGCGGGCATGAGCGCGCAACTGCTGGAAGGCGGCATCGGGGGTGACAGGTGGGGCGCCAATCCGGTGACAGCCAGGGTGCTTTGCCCGATCGAAGTTGCAGGTCAGCGGACGCCGGGGGTGACAACTATCGTGCCCCGGCTCAGCGGGGTAGCGGACGACGTACTGGCAGTTTCCGTGCGACCTTGACCGGCTGGAAAGCCGATCACCTTCACTCACCGGTACGTCAGGACATTGGGCATGCACGGATATCGTTCGCCAGTACGTATGTGAACAGTGCGAGTTCGAGGGTGGGGACCTGAAGATGCGAAAGAGCGGGCGAAGACTGGTGCCGGCGGTGGCGCTCCTGTCGGCGATAGGACTGACCGCAGGGTGCGGGGACAGTGCCGAGCCCGTCGAAGCCGGGAGAAAGCCGGGACCAGCGACGAGCACGGCAGCGGGTAAGGCGGCGGAGCACTCCGAACCGCTGACCGCTGCCAAACTGAAGGCCGCGCTGCTCACCGCGGACCAGGCCGTCGGTTTCGAGATCACGGGTAGCAGTTCTCGGGACGGGGCTGAACCGGACTCCTCCCCCGACCTCAAGGAGACCGTCTCCCCGGAGGTCTGCCGGCATGTGAGGGAAGCCACCGGGGGTGATGGTCAGGAGGCTGCCGCAGCCTCGTCGATCATGTATCGGGTTGGGACCTCCATAGCTCCCAGGAGCACCACCCTGATGAGTTATCCGGAAAGGGCTGCACGGGCCCGCATGAAGCAGTTGCACGAGGCCGTCGGGGCATGCAGCCGGTTCAGCTTCAGCAACACGATCGGAAAGGCGTCCGTCACGACCGAGGCGCTGGACGTCCCGGCCCTCGGGGAGAACGCACTGCGCTACCGGACCCTGTCCCGGTTGGACAACGGAGGCTTCGCCTGGACCCTGGTGACCGCCGTACGGGTCGGAGGCGTCATCGCGACGATGCACGTCCTGGACACCACCGGGCCGGTGTCAGCCGAGAAGCTCGCCACGTTCAAGCCGGATCCGGGCCCCGACGAGACGGCCATCACCGCTCTCGTCGAGAACGTCACCACAGCCCAGAGCCCCTGAACTTGACCACGGCCCGCCGCACTCCTGGGCTCGTTGTACGCATCAACGTTCTCTCGGTCCGGCTCCAGCTACCCCCGGGCACGCTTTCTCGCCCGTAAGACACCTTCGCCTCGGCGGACTGGGAACTCTGACCAGCACGCCATCGTCCATGCCCGAAGCTGTGTCCCGCGCGTGCACGTAGTTGGCCTGTCTGGCCAACTACGCCGCTCAGTCACAATGGGGAGAGCGCATATGTTCGACCGTCTACCTGACGATCTGGCACGACTGATCACGTTGAGGACCTGGCACGCCATGTGGTTGGAACGCATCGACGCGAAGATCGCCGCTGTCCGCCAGCATGAAGCCGAACGGGAACGCGCCCGCCGCGCCCGGCCGCCCCGGCCGGAATGGGTCGTGGAACTCGGCATCGGGGATGGGCGCCCGCCCCTCGAGGTCCACGCCGGTCACTGCTACGCCATCGGCACACGCCGCCTGGCCGTCAGCCACAACGAAGCCCGCCAGCTCCTCGCCGACGGCGTGCGCGCCTGCAGCCACTGCACACCCGACACCACACTCGAGATCCCGTTGTCCAGCCGCCCGGCCCTTGCCACCACGGCACGCCGACGGTCCCTTGCTGGTCACCAACAGCAAGCCGGACGACCTGAAGGCGTTCCGTGAGACGTACCTGGAGGTATTCGGCCAGGAGAGCGCCTGACGGACCCGCCGGCCGGCCGGTCACCCACCCGGTGGGCCCGGGCCGGCCGCAGCGGCGAGCCGGGGCACTCGCCAGGCGCGTACCCCCGCTCGCCGCCAACCGGCCGCATTCACCTAAGAACGGGGAGTCGTCGACTCCCCGCTCACGCGTTCCCGCGCCCCCTCACGGGTGCGGCCCGCGGCGACCGGGCGGTCCGGGTTGCGCCGCAGGTACTCGCCCTCCAGCTGTGCCATGCGCTCGCCGTGGGCCCGCAGCGCGTCGTTCGAGGCGTAGAGCAGCGTGTCGTGACGCGTGCGGTGGATGGTCTCCAGCTCCTTCATGAGCTGCTGACCATCCAGCCGGGCGACGTCGACTCCGGTCGCGGTCAGGTCCCGCTCCTCATGTTCGTTCATGGCCCCCGGGTACCCACCCCACACGCACTCCCACCGAACGACATCAGAAGATCACCGGACTCCCGCCCTCCAGCCCGCCCGGCCAGACATCCGCAGGCGCCTGGCGGCCTGAGCACACGGGCACCGGACGTAGACCCGCCCGGCCTGCCGACCCCACTGCCCCGCAGCGGCGGGCTACCGCTGTGCCAGTGGCGCCTTGCCGACGCCCGCGAGAGCTGAGGGCCGGCCGTACGCTTCACCGACACCCGCCGCCAGGCAGGCTGACGGGCACCGGTCCACCCGCAGCCCGCCGGTGGAGCCGATCCTGAAGACCACCGCTCCTTGGTCCGGCAAGCGGTTGCACCCGCCGGATGCGGGACAGACGCTCAGCAGATGAGGAGGGCACAAGGAGGGGAGTCGCCGGTGACAGCCGACGCCATATCCGCTGCCGGTCTTTCAGCTGAGCCATCTGCACAGGAGCAGTTGGAGGAACTGCGCGAGGAGAACACGCAGCTTCAACGGGCGGTGCACGCACACGCGGTGGTGGACCAGGCCATCGGGGTCGTCGTCGCCGTGGGCCGGCTGACACCCGAGCAGGGCTGGCACGTCCTGCGGAAGGTCTCCCAGCACACCAACATCAAACTGCGGCACATCGCGGAACACCTCGTCGCATGGGCCCACACCCAGGAGCTGCCCGAGTGCATCAGCGCCCAGCTGCAGCACCAGCTGGAGAGCGCGCACATCCTGCACATCAAAGAATGAGCAGGACGGGACAGGACTGGTGCAGGAAGAAATGGTGACCCGGTCGGTCACGGCGGGGTTTGGACAAAAGCCCCGGCAGAGTCCTCCGGGCGCGCTCCGGGGGACTTTGTGTGCCACACCAGCCAGTGCTTGACGCCCTCGCACGGATGGCGGAGCAGAACGTATCCCCTGGATCAGAGCTGTCGTTGAGGGGGTAGCGCGCTCCGGCTCCGCCTCTTGGCCGGATGCGTTGTTGCCGAGGGCCCGGCGTAGCGCAGTCGCCGCCGGGCCCTCTCTCACCATTCGGCGCAGGCAGCGCGCCGTGGGCGAAGACGCCGACCATATCCGTCCCCTCGTGCGAGAGGGCCGGCACCTGAACGCAGCCGGCCCCGTGTCGGCTCGATCTTCGGGTGCGGCAGCTACGACTGTGCGCGACGCCCTCTCAGGCCAGGGCGCGCGCCGCAGCCTCGCCGGGCGGATCGGGCAGGGCGATGTGCGCCGTGATCCGTTTGCCCGCCGCATCCGGCCGCACCACGAGGTATGCGCTCACCGCTTTGACGATCTCCAGACCGTGCTGGCTGATCCGGCCCGGATCGGATCTCCGCGCCACCGGCAGGACGGACGCGCTGTCCCACAGGGTGACCTCCACCCGCTCCGGAGTGATCCCCAACTTCATCATCACCGGCCCCGGCGCATATTTGAGCGCGTTGGTGACCAGCTCGCTGACGACCAGTTGCGTGAGATCCCTGGCCCGCGCCGGCACCACTACAAGGTGTTCGGTGACCGCCCGGTCCAGAAAGGCAAGAGCGTGCCGGCGGGCCTGGGCGATGCAGCCGTTGCCCGCATCCAGCGCGTAACTGGCCTGCATCAGACCCGCTGACGGCGTCACCCGGCCAGCATGGTCGCCGTCGGAGTCCAACTGCCCTCGCCCCTCTTCACGTGGTCAACATTCCCGTGTACCCGCCATGTGGCCACCCGCACCGCCAAGAACGGCCATCACCCAGGACCGGTGTGTGGTGACTTTCCCGTAGGGCAGAATCGCCCTGCACCCCCGGCACTCTGAGCCGGTGCAACAGCCGAGGAGGCCGAAGAGGCGGTGACCACTATCCACCAGGCCAGCCCGCAAGACCGGCTCTCCATCGAATGTCACACCCATCACGGCATCCGCGTCGTGACCGTGCAAGGCGAGATCGACGCCGACGTCTGCCCGATGCTCGAAGCTGCCCTGCACACCGAGCCCAGCACATCCTCACCGCGCATCGTCCTTGACCTCAGCGGCGTGACCTTCATGGACTCCAGCGGCGTCAACCTCTTCGCCAACACCTACCAGACAGTCAACAAGGCCGGCGGATGGCTGCGCATCGCCGCCGCCATACCTGCCGTCGAACGCGTCCTGAACCTGGTCGGTCTCGACACCGTCATCGCCTGTCACCTCACCCTCGAAGATGCCCTCACCGGCTGACCACGGCCTCACCCCGACCGGCCAGGACCCTTCGGCGCCGTATGTGCTTGGTGCCGGACCTGAGCCGACCATGGGCGGGAGTGGGAGATCACCGGTCTTGAGCCCGGTGGCAGGACGGTGACAATCGGGACGGATCCGTAGCGGACGTACAGGGCAACGCTCACGGGTGGTGGCGGGTCGTACGGGGGGCAAGGGCACAAGCCCGCGCATTCAACGGGGGAACCAATGGGGGAAACCATGCAGATCCGTACCCGAGGCATCCGTACCACCGTGGCCGCGCTGGCGGCCGTGGCCGGTGTCGCCGCAGCCGTCGTCCCGGCCGCCGCCGCCACGCCGACTTCCGACACACCCCGGTTCCTGGAGCCGGCCGACCTGCCGCCCCACCCGTCCTCGCCGTGGTACGCCGCAGCGGTCACGGCCGGCCAGCCCGACCCGCTGCCGATGTGCGTGGGCGACGCGCTGCCGTCCACCACCACGCACCGGGAGTACTGGACGGAGTACGACACGAACGCCCAGCAGCTCACGGTCGAAGGGCGCAGCGAACAGTGGGCGAAGGACTTCGCGGCGCTGCTGCGCAAGGACCTGGCCGGCTGCGCGAAGAAGCTCATGCAGCAGGACCCGGACATCACGGCGACGCAGAAGTACTACGGCCGGCTGAACGTCGAGGAGGGCGCCGACGTCTACGGCATCCACACAGTCTCCGCCTGGGGCTCCTCCGACATCGGCCTCTTCTCGGTCGGCCGCGACGGCGCCACCGTGACGGTCGTGCGGTGGGGCCAGATGGGCACCTTCCAGCACGCCCAGGTGGCCGACTTCAAGGCCACGACCGTCACAGCGGTGAACAAACTGTACTGAGCGCCGGCCCTGAACCCTGAACCAGCAGGCCAAGGGCCATCAGCCCGACAGGGGACTTTGCGCAAGCGTTCGGGGAACGATCACAGCGACCGTTCCCCGAACGGAAGCCGGCGGGCTCACGGATGCGAGCGGCAGACGTGGCGTACGCCGTGGCGCTGCTCATCAGCAGCGCCACCCACAGGCCCCGGGGACTCCCGCAGTTTGATCAATCTCAAGTTGGCCGCGACCCACTTGGTCCGTGGGCCACCTGCTACCAGGCTACCGAACCCCTCGCTCCGTGGGTTCAGAAACTTCCCAATGTCGTTGTTAAGCCGAGGCACTTCAGCCCCTCGCCGTCAGGTCCTGGCGTCATCGGTGTTGCCGGGCGGTGGGGGGAGGGTCACGGTTTCTTCGACGACGGCGCGGGCCAGGTCCGCGATGCGGATCCGGTGCCGGAGGATCATGGCCACCACCGGGCCGTTGCCGCACTCGACGGCGTCGCACAGCGAACCGATGGTCAGCCCCGCTGCTTACAGGCCCGTGCGGCCGGCGACGCCTCCGTCCTGCCCATCGGTTCAGAGCAATCACCGCTGTGAAGCGTTTGCCCACCGCCTCCCGGCGTGCCCCATAGGCCCGTGACGGCCAAGTCGTCCCGGAACAACTGCCTCCCAGTCGGCAGCCGCGGACATCCTTGGCACGTTGCGGGCCGCAGCGTTTTCAAGCAGCGGCTGTCTGCTTCGCCGATTCGGTGGCGCGGCGGTAGGCGGCGTTGATGCGCTGGGCTTCTTCGAGCTGGTCCTCGAGGATGATGATGCGGCAGGCGGCCTCGACGGGGGTGCCGCGGTCGACGAGCTCGCGGGCGCGCGCGGCGATGCGCAGCTGGTAGCGGGAGTAGCGACGGTGTCCGCCGGCGGAGCGCAGCGGGGTGATCAGGCGGGCTTCGCCGATGGCGCGCAGAAAGCCCTGCGTGGTGCCGAGCATCTCGGCGGCCCGGCCCATCGTGTAAGCGGGATAGTCATCGTCATCAAGACGGGTGTACGCGTCGTCTGCTGTCACTTGCACCTCTCTGCACTGTTCGGGGAACACGCTTGAGGGGCCCCGGCGCCGTACGGCACCAGGGCCCCGAAGGAACTGCTACACCATCTGCCGGCCTCAGCGCTGCGCCGGCCCTCTGTGTCCGCAGACCCGACCGAAACACTGTCGGAACTGCTGGGATCGCGGTTGCTTGACCGGAGACCACCTCACTATCGATGTCCTGCGGTACCCGGACTCAGCTTTCCGCCCGGGCGATCCTGATGGCGTTCCGCTCCTCCGTTCATCCCTCTGGATCAATCACTTGCCAAACCGGTACTGCGTCCTGCTGGTACTTCCCTACTGCGTACTGCTGGTGATGCGAACTACTGGTGGCCTGGAAAAGCGCCACACTTCCGGCAGCCAGCCCCGTCGCCCGTCCTGCGTCTGCTCCGGCTTGGAACCCCACTGCCGAACCTCCCGGTACGCGCGCCCGCAGCCGGCGCCTTTACCGAGGTGCTGCTCTCCTACCGCACTGCTGGATCCTGCGAACTGCTGGTACTGCACTTGCGGGTACTGCAATCTGCGTCAACTACGGTCCTGCTCGCGGCGGCCCCTGATCACTGCGGGCCACCCGGTCCGGCCGTCAGCCCCGTCACCGTCCTGCAACCGCTCTGGCTCCGGAACTCCACCGCCGCACCGTCCTGCACACTGCAACTGCGTACTACTGCCCGGCAGTTCATTTCTGCCGGGCCCTTCTCGATCTCGGCTACAAGAGAAACCATACTCACAGCCACGACCCAATGTCTACTCTCGCCAACACAGATTTTCATGGTTGACGGTGAGGCGATCCCCTCGAAGCCACCACGGCAGCACGTCGGCCGCCTCTGAGTGCGTCCGGCACGGCAGGCACGATGCCGGACAGACCCGACACCCTCCACCGGCCCCGTGCAGAGACCCTCGCGCCCCGCGTTGCAGAAAGCGGGCCAGAGCCGCAGCCTCGGACGTGCATGTTCATGAGTTGCGGCGGCCGCAGAGCCGCTGATCATGTGCAGCAGTCGTGTCCAGGACGGCAACCGCACGCGTTGGCCTCGGCTTCGGCCGGTGTCGGGCCGGAGCCTGTCGCGGCGGTGACGGACGGTGCGCAGCAGCCTTTGCCCTGCCAGGCGTCGCGGCCTTCCTTGATGGCGATGGCGGCGATGACGAGCCCGATGCACGCCAAGATCTGCTCCTCGCTCTCCGTCAGATGCGCAGGCCGCCGGCTCACCACCGTGCAGCCCCCTGCGGTGTGCGCACCTGACGGCGCAGCTGCGCACGCGTGGCCGGTGCCGGCCCGGGCCCGGCCGGAACGGGTGCCTCACAGGCGCACCGACAGCAGCACCGGGCGGCGCCGGAGCTCCGCCGTCCCCGCGACGGGGATGGGGCACGGGTGCGGCGAGGGCGGCGTAGGTGGGTGTGAGTGCCTGCCGGGGCGTGCGGGTGTTACGTCAGGGTGGCGAGCGGGATGTCGATGTAGGACTCGTTGTCCTTGGGCGAGGTGATCTCGAGAGCGGCGGGGATGGTGTTGTCGTCCGCGAAGAACGGGTCGTAGCTGTCGATGATCAGCTGCAGCCGGCGTCCCTTGGCGAGGACGTAGTGGGCGGGCTGCAGGCGGAAGGTCACCGTGGCGGCCTGCAGGTCGGTCAGGGTGTAGGGGGCGTGGGTGATGATTGCGGCCCGGCCGGTGGACGGGTCGCAGTCCAGCAGGTAGGCGATGAAGGTTGCGTTTTTCGTCTGCGGCCTGACGGTGAGCCGGGCCTGCAGGTCGCCCTGGAGGCGCATCGGCTGCTCCAGCGGTGGCGTGGTCCACACGGCGGCGACGTCGCGCTTGATCTCGGCGGTCTTGTAGACGTGCGGGAGTCCCACGCGCTCGGCCAGGCCGGTCTTGACGAGATTGGGCGCGACGACGATGCCAGTGTCCGGGCCCGCGGCCTGCACGGAGCGGGTCCAGCCCGGCTGCGGCCGGCCCTGGGCCATCGGCGCGTCCTGCTGCCCGGCGGGCACGGCGCCGAGGTGGAAGCGCTGCTTGGGCAGGGCGTAGCTTGCCCAGTCGTCGTGGGGGAGGTCGGACAGCAGGTTGTGCATGTACTCCGAGCGGATGCCGAACTGTGGCGCGGCGCCGTCGCCGGCGCTGCCGCCGAGGTGGTGGTCCATCCAGCGGTAGGTCATCTCGGTGGGCTTGGAGATGCCGCCGAACAGGCCGGGCAGTTCGCCGTTGCCGTGGTCGCCGATCTGCACCAGGAGAGACTTGGGGCCGGTCAGGTTGGTGAAGAGGTCGACGACGGCGGGCACGGAGAAGATCGTCTCGTGCCAGTAGGTGGTCATCAGGATCGGCAGCTGGCGGTCGTTGTAGGCGTGCAGCTGCTGCGTCGGCGAGCGCAGGCTCGCGAACTGCACGACGGTGTCGTCGACGACACCGTCGCGGATCTTCTGGATGATCTCCTTGAACTCCGCCGAGCAGCGCTCCTCGTGGAACAGGGCCACGAGCGCCTCGAACGCCTTGATGTGCCGGGTGCCGTTCTCGAAGAGTGAGGCGAACAGGTCGCCCCAGGCGCTGGCGCCCGCCACGGCCTTGACCCGCGGGTCGCGCGCCGCCAGCAGCAGGCTGCACCCGGCGCCGTAGGAGGCGCCGAAGCACCCGATCCGCTCCGCGTCGACGCCTTCCACGCCGGTGAGGAAGTCGAGGATCTCGATGCCGTCGGCGACGTCCTGGGGACCGGCGACCTGGATCTCACCCTCGGATTTGGCCAGACCTCGCTGGCTGTAGGTCAGGACGGCATAGCCGCCCTGTGTCCAGCGCGGGATCGTGCCGAGGTAGGCCAGCCGGCCGAGGTCGTTCAACGGGGCGGGCATGACGATGGCGGGGCAGGTCTGCCCGGGCACGAGGTTGCGCGGCACGCTCAGCCCGGCGTCGATCCCGGTCCCGTCCGCCATGGTGATCCGGGCCTCGCGGTACTCGGCGATCTCCGCCTGCGCCTCGTAGGTGTCCGCAAGGCCCCACTGGTCGAGCGTGGCGATCCTGCGCGTCGACGGGTCGAGCAGCGCCTCGCGGATCGCCTCCAGCTTGGCGACGTCGTCAGGGCTGGCAGCGAACGGGTTCTCCGGGGATCCGTTGACCGGCATGGATGTGGCCGCCTTCCGTGGCAGGGACGCTGACGAGATGTCATAGAAATGCTCGCCCTTCCCTGATCACCCCTGAGGGCGTACCTCGCGCCGACCACTCAAACGAGTAGAGGGTGGCCTTCAAACCTCCCAGAGCAAACGAGGCGGGCCCCCGCCCCACATGACTCTGCCGGTCCCTCAGCCGGCCAACGCTCAACTCGACAGCCAAAACACCCAGCCACAGGAGCGCGAGTACGTTCGAGGACCTGCCTCCCGATCTGGCACCACTGACCACCTCGAGGACCTGGCACGCCGTGTGGCCCAAGCGCATCGACGCCCAAATCACCGCCGTGCAACGGCGCGACGCCGCGCAGGCGCGCGCCCATCGAGTCCGGCCGGCACAGCCGGAGCCGATCGTGGGACTGGGCATCGGTGCCGGGCTCCCGGCCGTTGAGATCCGCGCCGGCCACTGCTACGCCATCGGCACACGCCGCCAGGCCGTCCACCGCGGCGAAGCCCGCCGGCCCCTCGCCGACGGCGTACGCACCTGCAGCCACCGCACCCCGACACCACTCTGGAGATCCCGTTATCCAGCCACCCCGCCCCTGCCACCGCAGCGCGCTGACGGCCCCTCCACTCCTGAAGGCCTTCCACGCTGAACTGCGGTGATCCCCCACCCCCATCACCTCGGACAGGACAGCCAGCGGTGATCAGCACTCCCCCGCCGCCGATCAGCGAACCGGACCCTTCCTTCACCACCTCCAGCAGTTACGTCGGAGCGTGCGCCGGCTGCCAGCGGCCCATCCACCGCTACGGCAGCGGCGGACTGCCGCTGTGCCAGTGGTGCCTGGCCACCGCCCGCGAGAACTGGGGACCGGCCGTGCGCTTCACCAGCGCTCGCGCACAGAGCTGACACCTGCACGCGCAGCACTCACGAGCGGCCCGCGCCCGGGTGCCACTGGTCGACGAACGCTTCGAGCCGGCGGCGCTGGCGTTCTTCCTCCGTGATGCGGTCGGCGAGCACGGCTTCGTCGACGTACGGGGCGACGGCGGCCAGGACCAGGCGCTGGAGTTCCGCAGGGTCGAGCGCTTCCATCTCCCACTGCACCGGCCGCCGCTCGTCGAACCCGTACCGGCGGGCGAAGCCCGGCCACCGCGGGTCACCGGCCTTGCCCTCGACTGCGGGCAGGTCGTACGCGCGCACCTGCTCGTACGTGAACAGGATCCGTTCCACCCGGCTCCAGCAGTCTGTGCGGGTGACCCGGTCGCGCTCGATGTCCGCACCGGAGGCGTCGAAGTCCCCGACGGACAGCAGCACCGCCGGCCGCAGGTCACCGGCGGTGCGCTCGCGTACAACCTGCACATAGCTCTGGCTGCCGAAGCCCCGCACGATCAGCACCGGAATACCGGTGCGTTCGAGCCAGCCCGTCAGCTGCGCGGACAGATGCCGACAGGCGGGCGGGGTGTGCGGGAGCAGACCCTCGGCAACGAGCTGGTGGTAGGCCTGGCGCAGGGTGCAGCCGCCGACGTCGCCGTACCCGGACACGATGCCGGCCGCCCGTTCCACGATGTGCGCCCACCGGAGCCTGGCCACACCGGTACTTGTACCGCTTACGCAGCATCCCGTCAGGTCGTTTCGTCGCCGTACGCGTCCTGGCCAAGGCCGAAGTCGGAGAGCCGGCTGCGCAGCAGTACGCACATGGCCGCGGCCCGGGAACGAAGTCCCGGGCTGCGGCCGTGATGAAAAATGTGGTCATGGAGGGCGGTCGCCTACGCGGCGAAAGGCTCCATGAGGCTCTCATCTGCGACCACCGCAGCCTTGTGCTGCTGGTCATGGTCACCCCCGCCGACGCCCAGGACTCGCCGGCTGCACGAGAGTTGCTGTTCCGCCTTGCCCTGATACACCCCGAGATGAGCGAAGTACTTATCACCTGGGCGTGCATAACGCTCATGGGCAGAAGGAACGGCAGGATGCGCGTGATGAGCTGACGGCGCGGGTGTGGCTGAACGCTGATGTCAGTCGTCGGCTGCGTGCGATCGCTGCCCGTACCGGCCTGCAGCCGGAGCAGGTCCTGGCTCAGCTCGCCGACCGGGTCCGCATGGACGACACCGGCGCCCTGACGGTCGACACCTTCACTCCAAGCGGAGAACCCGTTCATGAACCGGTGTCACAGTGAAGCGGCCCGGGAAGTGCCGGCAACCGGCGCCTTGATACGTCCGTCCTTTGGGTATGACCATCCCGACACCTTCACTGCCTGTCCCCGGTCCACCGTCCTGGCCGCACTGCAGCCGGGGCGTGACGGAGCAGGATCCGGTCGGCTGCCGTGGCATTCACGTCCCCGGCCACAGCGTCTGCCTCGTTCACCTGGATCCCACCGAGCGCAGCGCCTACCTCGCCGGTCTGGCCCCTGGCGCGGACATCGACCACCGCGGCACCACGTTCACCCAGCCAATCCTGACTGACCTCCTCCACGCCCTCACCGACCCTGACACCGGCCGCCCTCGCATCGGACGGACTCAGTTCGAGTCGGCGACGTTCGAGGGCGATGCCCGATTCGGCTCGGTGACGTTCGAGGGCGACGCCGAGTTCGAGTTGGTGAGGTTCGAGGGCGTCGCCGGGTTCGGGTCGGCGACGTTCAAGGGCGTCGCCGGGTTCGACTCGGTGACGTTCGGGGGCGTCGCCCAGTTCGGGTCAGCGATGTTCGAAGGCGTCGCCGGGTTCTGGTTGGTGAGGTTCGAGGGCGACGCCCAGTTCGACTCGGTGACGTTCGAGGGCGACGCCTGGTTCAAGTCGGCGACGTTCGAGGGTGACGCCGGGTTCGAGTCGGTGGCGGTCAAGGGTGACGCCTGGTTCGGGTCGGCGACGTTCCAGGACGACGCCTGGTTCAAGTCGGCGACGTTCGGGGGCGACGCCTGGTTCGACTCGGCGACGGTCAGGGGCGTCGCCCAGTTCAAGTCGGCAGCGTTCAAGGGCGATGCCTGGTTCGAGTCGGCGACGTTCCAGGACGACGCCAGATTCGGGTCGGCGACGTTCGAAGGCGTCGCCCATTTCGGATGGGTGACGTTCGAAGGCGACGCCGAGTTCGGGCTGGTGAGGTTCGAGGACATCGCCGGGTTCGGGTCGGCAGCGTTCAAGGGCGACGCCGAGTTCGGGTCGGCGGTTTTCGAGCGTGCGGATGTCGTGGGGCCGTTGGTGTGTGTGGGGGATTTGGTTTTGTCGGGGGCGGTGTTCGGTGGTCCGGTGACGGTACTGGCTGCCGCAGGCCGGGTGGTTTGCAGGCGGACGCGTTGGTCGGCGACGGCGGAGTTGCGGTTGCGGTACGCGAGTGTGGACTTCGCGGGTGCGGTCTTCGAGTACCCCCTCACCATTGCCGCCGAGCCCGTCCCCCTCGTCCGATTCGACGGGAGCGCAGTGCCGGAACAGGCGTTCGCGTCCCTGCCCGGCGCGGGGATACGGCTGGTGTCGCTGCGCGGAGTGGACGCCGCGCATCTGGTCGTGTCCGACGTCGACCTGTCCGGGTGCCTGTTCACCGGAACCGTGCACCTGGACCAGCTGCGTATCGAGGGCCGGTGCCCCTTCGCCACGACGCCGGAGCGGACACACTGGCGGCACGGGCGCCCCGTGCGCTTCACCCGGCGTCGCACCCTGGCCGAAGAACACCACTGGCGCGCCGCCCAGCCCCGGGCCGTTTCCGGCTGGACAGGGGCGGGGCCGGACGGGACGCATGCGGGGCCTGCGCAGCTGGCGCCGGTGTACCGGGCGCTGCGCAAGGCGCTGGAGGACCAGAAGGACGAGCCGGGAGCGGCGGACTTCTACTACGGCGAGACAGAGATGCGCCGGCACGACCGTGAAGGCACCACGCTAGCCGAGCGGGGGCTGCTGCACGGGTACTGGCTGTTGTCCGGCTACGGACTGCGTGCCTCCCGGGCGCTGGGCTGGCTGGCGGCCGCCATGCTGGCCACGGTCCTGTTGCTGATGGGCTTCGGTCTCGCGCAGGAGGATCCCAGGCAGCAGGCGACCGGCGCTGTTCCCCCGGGCGGGGGGAGGGCCGTTTTCACCATCGACCAGGCCGATCCGGTCAACCCCACCGGCGACCGCTTCACCGGCGACCGTTTCGAGAAAGCCCTGAACACCACCCTCAACTCGGTGGTGTTCCGTTCCTCCGGCCAGGACCTGACCACGGCGGGCACCTACATCGAGATGGCCTCCCGCCTGACCGAACCAATCCTCCTGGGCCTTGCGGTCCTCGCCGTCCGCAACCGCGTCAAACGCTGACCACACCCCACCCGCCCGGCGTCAGCGCAAAGCACTGCCCCCGGGCGCGGGCAGCAGCCCACCACGAGCACGTTTTGAGGATCGTTCATGGCAGTGGCGGTCCTGCCGGGGGCCTGATCGTATGTCGCCATCTCGAGCGGCCTGGCCGTCGTCGCTGCCGCGCAGCTGCTTTCGTCCCATCGGCGGCCGAGCCGGTCATCCCGCGTACCGATGGCGCAGGCTGCGCAGTCGGTGCGCAGCGCACGAGGGCTGATTGCGCACAGCGGGCCGGGCATTGCGCACTCAACCGGCTGCCGGCGCGGCAGGCCGCTCTGGCGCAGGCGGCTGGCGGCCGTGTCCTTGTTGCGCAGTCCTGTCGCCGCACCGGTCTGCGCCGCGGTCGGCCCCTCACCGTCAGGTCCTGGCGTCATCGGTGTTGCCGGGCGGTGGGGGGAGGGTCACGGTTTCTTCGACGACGGCGCGGGCCAGGTCCGCGATGCGGATCCGGTGCCGGCGGGCGTAAGCGCGCAGCTGCTGGAAGGCGGCGTCGGGAGTGATCCGGTGGCGGGCGATGAGGAATCCTTTGGCCCGTTCGATGAAGACGCGGGTGTCCAGGGCCTGCTGGAGCTGGTCGTGCACGGCACGGTGCTGGTCCAGGGTGGTCTGCTGGAGCAGGGAGATGGCGGTCGCATCAGCCAGGGCCCGGGCCAGAGCCCGGTCGGGTTCGGGCAGGCTGCCCGGGGTGCGGCGGAAGAGGTTCAGCACGCCGATCGTCTGGCCGCGAAGGAGGATCGGCGCGGCGTGGACGGAGGTGTAGCCGGAGCGGCGGGCGCGGGCGCTGAAGCGAGGCCAGCGCGGTGTCGGAGCGGCGGCGAGCGGGTGGTCGACGGGGGTGGCGGTGTGGAAGGCGGTGAAGCAGGGGCCTTCGCTGGCGTCGAGTTCGAAGAGCTCCACCAGGCGCACGGCCTCAGACGTCGAGGCAGCCAGGCGCAGGGGGCCGGCGTGGGCGAAGAGCATCACGCCGGCGTCGTCGATGTCCAGAAGACTCATGCAGTGTTCGGCGACGCGGTAGAGGAAGTCGTCGGGGTCGAAGTCGGCCGCCAGGGTGTCGGCGAGGTCGATGAACGCGGCAGTGACCCTGGCCTCGCGCGAAGGCTCCTCCGCACCGCTGTGCCCAGACGGTGTCGACGGTGACATGAGGCGGCCTCCGGCGGGATGAGAATCCTGGACCGGAACCGGCAGCACGCTACGGGGACTGGGTGGAACACCACCCGGACACGGCCTGAAGCCTTGCAGCGTACTGCGCCTCACCGGTTGGAGTCCGGCTCGGCAGCCCGATTCTGACACCAGTTGAAGATGGGTATGGTCGGGTTGTCGGTATCCGCTTCGGCAGTGAGGCGGATCGTCAGGCACGGGGAATTCATGCCCGAACCTCTCGAGCTCCGCCTGCTGATCACACAGCATCAGCCGGCCGGGACTGTCGCCGCGGTCGCCCTCACCGGCGAACTGGACGCCTCCACCTCCAGCGACCTGGGCGAGACCGTCTCTCGCCTCGCTGCGCAGCCCGCCCGGCCACTGCGCCTGTGCCTGTGCCTGTGCCTGTGCCTGGATCTGACCGGCGTCACCCACTGTGACAGCGCCAGCCTTTACACCCTGCTCGGCATCTGCCAGGCCCTCGACCTGACCGGCATCACCGTCACCATCACCGCCGCCGGACCGGCCGTCCTGAGCGCCGTCGACCGCCACACCCTCGAGAAACGCCTCCCCCTCCAGGCAGTCCTGAAAAGAACCTGGCCTTCCGTTCAGGAACATGCCGGGACGGACCCCGTCGGGGACGGGCCGGACAACGCTCACCGCTGACGCTGACGATGCACGCAGCCGCCCCAGGATCACGCGGCCGATCGCGGTGCATCGGGGGGCGGATTGGTGGTGCAGCGATCACGGCGTTACGCGCAGGATCGCGACGCGGGCCGGTGACGGCCCGCGGTGGGCAGGAGCGCAGGAGCGCAGGAGCGCAGGAGCGCAGGCAGGTGGGACCGTATACCGGGCGATCTTCGTCCGGCTCGGCGATCGCCTGGGCGGCCCCTTATTCTGTATGCGTCAAGATGGTGGAAGGTCGGGAAGGGGACCGGGTGAGAGCGGCTCGGACGTTGGCTACGTTCGACGACGTCGAGCTGGGGGACCACGTCTGCTGGCGCTCGGACTCCGCGGCCGTGTCCCCTGCGGGTGTGCTCGCCTACGTGGCCGACGGCGCCCTGTACGGCGACAAGATCGTGGTGGTCGGCTCCGCCGGCGCCGTCTCCGGCCTTCCCCGTGCGGCAGTACCCACGGCCTCGGTGATCCTCGATCTGCCACGCACCGCGGACCCCGACTCCGTCCTGGCCGCGGTGCGCCGGGAGGCCCGCACCGCGGCCAGGGAGGGTTACCGCTCGGTGCGTGTCCTCACCGAACGGGTGCCGTCGGCGGCACCCGGCGCGACCGAGGAACTGGTGGCCCAGGAGCTTCGGCTCGATGAGTTCGCCTCGGAGAGCAACGCCATCGTGGTGTGCGCCTTCAGGCCGTCGCAGTGGAACGTGCCTACCCTGGACCATGTGGCAGGTGTGCACCCGCACGAGATGGGCATACGCGCTGAACGTCCGGCCTTCCGGATGTACAGCACGGGCGCCGACAGCTGGAGCGTTGACGGAGTGATCGACTCGGAGTGCGCGGACGCGTTCAACGCCGCCGTACGCGCGACGATCCGGTATTCCCCCAGGGTGAAGCTGCGCTTCGACACTCTGGACATGATCGACGCCGCCGGAATGCAGGCGCTCGTCGACGCCGCCCGTCACCTGCCGGACCGCCACATCCTGGTGGAAGGCGCCAACGAGACCGTGCGCCTGTGCTGGGAGCTCGCGGGCTACGCGGCCACGGATCTGCCGGTGGTGATGGCCGCATGAACGCCCTCCCACCCTCGACGGCGTCCGGCCGCAGCGAGCCTGCGTTCCGCCACGAGCTCTACCCCTACCGCAACAACGCGCAATTCCTGTCCGGGACCCTGGAGTACATCCACGAGGCACTGGAAGGCGGTGAAGCCGTCGTCGTCGCCGTCCCCTCCGACAAGGCATCCCTGCTGCGCGGCGAACTCGCCGACGAACCCGCCGTCACCTTCATCGACACCAGGACGCTCGGGCCCAACCCCGGCCGGCTCGTCAACGCCTGGACGACCTGGATGGAGGAGCAGGGCGCGGGCGACAGGCCGGTACGGGGCATCGGCGAGACAGCATGGCGCGAGGCCCGCAACGCCGCGCACCTGTCCGAGCTGCGCTATCACGAATGGCTCCTGAACCGGGCCTTCGCCCGCAGTTCCGCCTGGTCGATGCTGTGCCCCTACGACGACGCCGACGAGGACCCAAGCGCCCTGCAGTCCCTGTCCCGCTGCCACCCACTGATCCGCCAGGACGGCCACCACATCCGCAGCGAGGCATACCTCACCACCGGCGAATACCCCTTCGATGCCCTCAGCCCCGCGTGCGACCCCTTCCAGGAACTGCACTACACCCACGGTGACCTGACCGCGATCCGCTCGAAGGTCTCCCAGTGCGCCTCGGACGCAGGCGTCCCCCAGGACCAGCTCCAGAAACTGGCCGTCGCCGTCACAGAGATCGCCACCAACAGCATCCGGCACGGCGGCGGCCACGGCATCCTGCGCACCTGGACCCAGGACTCGACGTTTCTGTGCGAGTTCCGCGACACCGGCTACATCCCTGACGTGATGGCCGGCCGCACCCGCCCCGCTCCCGACCAGATCGGCGGCCGTGGCCTCTGGCTCGTCCACCAGCTCTGCGACCTGGTCGAGATCCGCTCCACCCCCGACCAGGGCACCATCATCCGCCTCCACACCGACCTTCCCCCGCCCAACTGACCTGGCGGACGGCGGCCACCAGCAGACCCTGCGTCCCCACGTCGAAATCTCCGCCGTGCAGTACGACTCGCCAGGCTTCGACAACCGCTCCGACCGCTCCGACACCGCCGCCCTCCGAGGCGACAACAACCGCCGCATCGACACCGAGTCCTGAGGTCGCGGTCACGGCGGCGGTCACCACCGCCGCTGAAAAAACTCGTTCAAATCACGCCCCCGTGATCGCTACCTGGGGCCACAGGACTCGTTCCTCCGGGGCCAACAGACACGTTCGAAGCCAGGCATGCGCTGGTAGGTGGTTTGGTGCGGGTGCGGCTGGCGGCCGATCCCAGCCGTCGGCTGCGCGCCATCGCCGCCCGTACCGGCCTGAACCCCGAGCAGTCCTGGCCCAACTGGCCGGACGGGTACGCATGGACGACACCG
Organism: Streptomyces sp. V3I8; assembly: GCF_030817535.1. Taxonomy (NCBI): domain Bacteria; kingdom Bacillati; phylum Actinomycetota; class Actinomycetes; order Kitasatosporales; family Streptomycetaceae; genus Streptomyces; species Streptomyces sp. V3I8. The sequence continues at coordinate 50,416 of NZ_JAUSZL010000004.1, forward strand.
GCGCCCTGACCGTCACCACCTTCACCCTGCACGGACCGATCGTGGGCATCGGGACGGTGTCCTGTGTGATGAACTGTGGCCCGGTTTCGAGACGTTGATCTCGTCTCGGACAAGAGAGTGGGAGGGACCGTGGACCTTGGTGGGGGGATGTGGCAGCGACTGACCGCCGTGGTGCTCGTCATGGCGGTGGCGGCCGGGTGTACGGGGCAGGGCGAAGGCGCGGGCGGCGGAAACGACGAAGACCTGCTGCGGAACCACGACTGGACGCAGATGCCGGGCACCACCGCGCGGAACGACATCCTGCGGGTCAGCGCATTGGATCGGCACATCGTGGAGCAGGACTCCTCCGGCGGCCAGCCCAACCCCCCGCTGAACCTGGCCGGCCCGCATCTTAGGTCCGACGGCGACTTCACCGTCACCGCGCGCATGTCCGGTGTGGGTGACGATGACGGCGACTCATGGCTGCGGCTGTACGGACGGGTACCGGTCATCTACGACGAGTGGCGCCAGGAGCGGCCCTCACTCCGCGTCGGCGTGACCGCCGACGGACAAGTGAAGGTACAGATATGGGACGGCGAGGGCGATGAGCCGGCCATCTCCAAGGATTTCGACTGCGGCTGCTCCGGGACGGTGACGCTCGCCGTGTCGAGCATCGGTGACACCTTCCGCGTGAAAGCCGACGGGCGGCGGCTGGGAACCGTGCGGGACCCGGGGGTGTTCGCCGAAGGCACTGTCTGGTTCGGTCTGGAGGCGGACGCGGGCGAGGACGAGCGCCGCGAGGGATGGCGTCTGACGCAGCTGATCGCGCGGGCAGAGAGCGGCGACTCACTCCGCGTGATCAAGGCGCCGCAACTACGCCAGGAGCAGTCCGACGACTCGCTGCGTGCGCGGGCCGCAGACGTGGGGCGGCCGTTCGACGTCGGCGCCGCCCTGACCGAGAACCCGCTGCTCACCGACTCACGCTACCGGGCGCTCGCGGGGAGCCAGTTCTCCATGCTCACTCCGGAGAACGCGTTCAAGCCACAGTTCCTCCACCCACGCCGGGGCGTCTACGACTTCCGCGACGCGGACCTACTCGTACGCTTCGCCCGCGCAAACGACATGAAGGTGCACGCGCACACCCTCGTCTGGCACGAGGCTCTGCCCAACTGGATGCGGGAGAACGACGACCCCGAGGAGGTGCGCCGGACCATGCTCCGGCACATCGCCATGGTCGCCGGGCACTTCAAGGGAAAGGTCGCGGAATGGGATGTGGTCAACGAGCCCATGTCCGACGACGAGAAGAGCTACACCAATGGGGATCTCGGTCTGCGCTCCGAGCAGAGCCCGTGGTTCGAGGCCATGGGCGAGGAGTACATCGACGAGGCGTTCAGGGCCGCCCACCGGGCCGATCCGAAGGCACGGCTGTTCCTCAACGAGTACGGGGTCGAGGAGGAAGGCGAGCGGTGGGACGCCCTTTACGATCTGGTCACGCGGCTCAAGGAACGCGGCGTACCGATCGACGGCGTGGGTTTCCAGAACCATGAGTACGCACCCGGCGACCGCATCGACCCGGAGACCTTCCGCAGCCATGTGCGGGATCTGGCGGAACTCGGGGTTCAGGCGCGGGTGTCGGAGATGGACGTCCCCATAGGTGAGGACGAGGAGGACGGGCGGCAGACCCAGGCTGATGAGATGGCGGGCAAGTTGCGGGTCTGCCTGGAGGAGCCGAACTGCACATCGTTCTCCACATGGGGATTCACCGACCGGTACGGTTCCACCGCCGACACCGAGATCTATCCTCCGCGCACGGCCGATTCCCTGCCGTGGGACGCGGCCCTGCGGCCGAAGCCGGCGTACGAGCGCCTGCTCGAGGCCTTTATGAGCGGGTGAGGGCGGACGCCGTTGGGACCATCCCCGCGGGCGCGGGGATGGCTCCGAGAACAGGCGGTCGCCAAACGCGGGACCGCCCCGCTCCCCCGCACCCGCGGGGATGGTCCCGTGGCCGCACCGCCACCCCCTGCTCCCCGCATCCGCGGGGATGGTCCCCGGCTTGAGCAGCACTTCGGTGCAGGAGGCCAGCCGCTCTCGGCCCCCTACCGAACCGGAGAGCGAGGCAAAGTTCCGCACAACGGCAGGCGGCCCGTTCGGCCGGACCCGGCCGGTCGCCGCGACCTCGTTCTTCGCCAGGTCCCCACACCCTGCCCCGCGGCTGCCGCGACAGCCGTCATGATGAAGGCATGGCAGTCAGCAGGCAGTCCCCGTGGTCCGGTCCGGACCTGGCGGAGGATCTTGCGCTCTACCGGGAGAAGTTCCAGCGACGGCTGCCGGCCGCCCTGGAGGATCTGCAGGGTCCGGCGGTGGGCGTGGTCGAGCTGCCGATCCACGTGGCGTGGTCGGGGATGAGCGCCTACGACCTGGGCAAGCCGCGTCAGCGCATGGGGCTCTACCGCACCGTCCTGCACGAAGGCCTGCGCGAGGATCTGCCCCTCTACCTCAACCACCAGCTCCTGTTGCAGCTGTGGCCCACCCTGCGCTCCCTCGTGGGACGCACCGTGCGCACCGTGTGGGAGGACGCCTTCCCGCAACTGGCCGCCCGGGGCCGGTCGGTGGCGTGAGGGATCTGCCGGAGCTGCATGCGCGGCTGCTGGCCGACGTGATCGCCCTCGGCGCCCCCTACCCCCTGGTCCTCACCGGCGGCTACGCGGTTCGGGCGCACCGGCTGGTGTCCCGGCCCAGCCAGGACCTGGACGTCGCGACCGAGAACCCGGCGCCCATGGCCGAGATCGCGTCCGCCGTCGGGGACGGGCTGGTGCAGCGCGAGGGTGGCGGGTGCGGTCGCTGGAGACGGCGCCGCTGTCCGCCCGCTGCCCCGTGACCGACCGGGCCACGGGGCAGGAGTGCGAGGTCGACATCCTCAAAGAGATCTTCTGGAATCTCATAGCCCACACCGCCTACGGGCCCGTCCTCGCCGAAGAGGACGTGATCGGCACGAAGGTCCGTGCGCTGGCCGACCGCGGCGCACCGCGGGATCTGATCGACGTGTTCGCCGCCTCACTGCACTGGACCACCAGCGACCTCGAGGAGTTCGGCCGCCGCCACGCCCGCGGACGCTTCGAACGAGAAGACCCCCAGGCCAGCCTCGCCGGCGCCGAGTGGACCGACAACGACGCGATCGCCGCCCTGCGCGCCTGGGCCCTGCGGTGGGCCGACGGCCTCGCAGCCCTGACGTACACCGCACTCGGCTGCGCAACGCAGCGAGTCCCTCACCACGGACCGCGGTGAGGGACTCGCTGTATGTGTGAGCGCCGGGCAGGCCTTGCACCTGCATCTCCCCGCAGGAAGCGGGACGTCTTTCCTTGGACCACCAACGCGCGAACCAGCACCCGGAATTCAGGTGCAGTGCTCAAGATCAATGATAGCGGATCTTTTCCGGCGGGCGCGGCCGGGTAAGCGGCGCCCTCGATGACGGCGGTCAGTGCGGGTCAGGGCGGCACACATATGCAGGACGGTGTGCCGGGGCCGGGGTTTTCGCTCATGAGAGGTGCGGTGCGACCGGAGGGCGGACGCGGCGGCTGTCGGGCCGTTGGCCGATCTCGCGGTCGGCAGCTTCGCGGCGGGCGCGGGCGTTGCCCAGGGCGAGCAGCAGTGCGTCCTCCTCCAGACCGTCGCACTGGGCCTCGAGGGCGGATGCCTCGGTGGTGCGGGCCTGTTCGGCCTGTTCGCGGGCGTCGGGGTAGAGCCTCTTGCGGCGTGACGTTGCCGGGCAGCGGCAGCGGGATACGGATGGCTGTGATGTCACCGATCAAATCCATAAAGGGGCGGGTAAGCAGGTGCGCGGCCAAAAGCAGGCGTCGCTCTCGAACAGGTGGGCGGCGGCGCGTGCGGCGATGTCGTCGCCATGGGTCTGCCCCCAGGATGCGGGCGGCGCTGCGCCGGGCCAGCGCAGCCACACCTCGTCCGGGACGGCGGCGTCGGCGAAGTCCGCGGCGTCGGCGAGCGTGCCGGGCGACAGGTCGGCGTCCGGCATTGTGGTCCACCACCGTGCTGCCGCCTCCAGCGCGATACGGGCGGTCGGCTCCAGCGGGGCGTCGTCGGGGCCCGGCCGACGCGGAGTGTGAGCGGTGAGCGCGGCCAGGAGCCGACAGGCCGCGGCCGCGCCATCGGAGCTGGCGGCCAATTGTGTCCAAGCGACTACCGGATCGCCCAGCAGGTCACCGGCATGACCGGCGCCGGTCAACAGGCCGGGGGCCAGGGCGTGCAGCCGGGAGTGGGCTGCGGTGAACACGCCGGTGTGGCGGTGCCAGAGCGGCAGGTGCATGCCGGTCGCAGTGTCGACCGGCTCATCGCCGGCGTGCGCGACCAGCACGTCGGCGACCAGATCCAGGACGTCGCCGGGCAGTGCGGCGCCGGTGCGGGTCCGGGCGACGGCGTGCTCCGCACTACCCGGACAAGGTCACGTCCGGCCGGACCACCGCAGAGCATCACGCGTAGCTGGTCGGGTCCGGTGTGGGTGCCAGGAGGCCCGGTAACGGGCTGGCGGCGTCAGGGAGATGCCCGGCGTCGAAGTCCGGCATCGAAAGCCCTCTGTCCGTCCTGCTCGCAGCGGCCACGGCGAGCGTCCTGGCCGGTGCCCGCTCACTGACCGCGATCATGGAATGGGGCACAGATGTCCCGGCCTGGCCTGCCGGGCCCTCTGCTTCCCCGTCGACCGGCTGACCGGCACCGTGTCGGTCCCGCATCCCCCCACCCCGCACCGCCTCCTGGTCCAGTTCGACGACCACGCCCTGGACCGGGTGATCGGCGCGTTCCTCGCAGCCCGGGCCACGTCTGTCGAACCCGGGTTGCGGGCGATCGTCGTCGACGGCAGAGCACTGCGCGGCTTGCGCACCGCGGTCCTCACCACCAGCGCTCCGAGGAGATGCGCTGGTTCCTGAAAGTCGGTCCGTACGAAATCACCGGCTGAAGCGACTCGGAAGGCACGAACCTGAGCGCTTTCCCAGGCGGTCACCTGGTTCACACATCCAACGACCACACCGCCGGAGTGGCCCCTACCAGGGAAGCCCGTTGTCGTGTCGTGCCCGTCTCCTTGGCGGACAGTGGACCACTGGGGCGAGACCGGCACCTCACCGGAGATGGCAACGCCTGCACGGCGGAAGTCCTCCGGAGTCGACGCTGTGGTGTCCGGGGCGACGCCGACCGAGTAGTCCAGGAGTACCCGGGCCCGGAGCCCGGCCTTGACCGCGTCAAGGGCCGTCGCGCGGACGCAGTGGTCGGTGGCGATGCCTACTACGTCGGCCTCTTCCACCGCCCGCGAGCGCAGCCAGTCCGCCAGGGGTGTGCCGTGTTCGCCGGCGCCTTCGAAGCCGCTCTTGGAAGCGCTATGGGCACCCTTGAAGAAGACGGCATCCACCTTGCCCCCCGGCGGCTGTGGGAGCGAAGTTCGGACTGATCGTCAGTTCCCGCACCGCGCTCCACCAGATCGGCGGCAGCAGTCGCGATCCGCGTCCCGCCCGAGACCGGGACACTGCTTCCCTCACACGGGCTGAGCAGGCCGGTTATGCGGCTGGCTCGTACGTCACGGTCCGGTCCGGGCATTCGGCCGCCGCCTCGCGCAGCGCCGTCACCTCTGCCTCATCCGCTGTGAGGCTCCAGTCTGCCTCGTCCGCTGTGAGGCTCCAGCGGATCTTCGTTGCGACCCACTCCGCGACGTAGCGGCAGTGCACCTCGGCAGCCGGCGGCCACTGGGCGTGATCCTGGTCTGCCTTGGACCTGTTCGAGCGGGCCGTGACAGGAACCGGGCTGGTGGCCGCACCCTGGTCGTTGCACGTCCGTCCCGGTCTCCCAGCTCACCGACCCCGCCGTGCGCACTCTGCGCACCGCACTGAATGCCAACACCCCCCCAGGCTTTCCGGGCGGCGCCGACTCCGGACGCCACCATGTCCGACGACGGCTCCGAGCGCGACCTCGACGACCGGAACGAGCGGAAGATCTTCTCCTCCAACGAGCAGCTCGGCGCGGAAAGCGAGCATGACGGCGGCCCCCCCTTCCGGCGAAGGACCGGCTTGGCGAACTCGGGCAGGGCGCCTGTGCGCGGGCGCCCTGCGGTCCTGCCGGATTCCCTACTGAGGCCTGAAGGAACGGATCTGGTAGCTGCCCTGCAGGTTGCCGCCGGCGTCGGTGGGGGTGGACCCGACGCGTGCGTGGTAGTTGGTCTGCGTGTAGTACTGCACGCGGTGCCCTGTCCTGTTCCAGACGGAGCGGACGTTCTGTCCCCGCTGGATGAAGGAACAGTCGTCGGCGGTGTTCGCCTTACTGGCCTGCGACCACTGACAGCGGGTTCCCCCGCCGTTCCAGTCGCTGTAGATGCAGAAGTATCCGGGGGCGCAGTTGTAGGCCGCCCGGCTGCTGAGCACCGCGGGGGCCTCAGCCGCGGCGGGGGCGACGGCCGCGGCGGGTACCGCCCCGAAGGCCGTGACCAGGGCGGCTGCGGCGACGGCGAGCGAGTGGATCCGACGCATGGCAGGGTCTCCTTTTTCTCGTCGGCGGTGTGGAACAGCCACGCCGCCGTGGACGGACTGAGCCGCTCAGGTGGCAGCTCAGTCACCGGGCAGGCCAACGAGGCGCCCCCGATCAAGAAACGGGAGAGGGCCGGCTGTGGCTCTGCCCGCTGATTCTTCGTCCGGTATCCGCAGCACAGCGGATCCCGGCCCTTTTCCTGGATTCAGGTCACAGCACGGCGAGGTGGAAGGCGGTGGCCCTGCCGCCGCCGGTGGGGTTGTAGGTGGCAACCGAGATGCCGTTGCCGCCCGCGCAGCCGCCCGGGATGACCCGAACGGTGTGGAGCCCGGGGTGTCGCGAGGTGTTGCCGTGACGACGGCCCGGGACAGGTCGATGTCTTCGTTGCCGATCTCGACGCAGCAGCCGTGGCCCGAGGCGGTGACCGCACCCACCCCCTTGGAGTGCGTGAGCGTGCCGTCCGCCTCGACCGGCGCGCCGGCCTGCGCGTAGGGGGGCCTGGGAGGTACTCGCGTCCGGGGCCGCGACAGCCACCCCGGCCAGCACCGTCGCCACCACCGCGAGCTCCGCGCCCGTCAGCGCCGTGACGCGCCTGTTCCTGGTCTTGAACATGACGTTCCCCTATCTCCACCAGGATGCCGCCGACTCCCCGGACAGCGACACACACAACGCTATCCACGCCCTTCATACGCATTGCCAACTTTCTCGGGCAAACCACCAGTTGGAGGGGAATCGCAGCTCACCGACGAACGGTCCCTCCCCCAGCGCACGCCGGACCCACCCGCACGGAGCACGCCCCCGGCCATCAGCCCTTTTGCGCCCGGGATCCCACGCCGTCCCTGGCAGCAGTCGAGAACGACGACGAAGCGCCGGGCTGCGCGGTCCGTGATGATCTCGCGCAGCGCCTGGCAGGTGACGGTCACCGCCACCGAACTGCTGCGCTTCGGGCACTCCTGGGCCGCCGTCCACGCCATCCACGCCGCCCGCCCCTCCCCCGCCCACCCCACCGGGCGGTGCCTGCTCACCCTCACCCCCAAGGCGTATGCAGGCACCGGCGTCCAGGCCGTCCACCCCGGCCGGTAGCCACCGCGCCCGCGGCAGGAGACGGGGTGGAAGCATCTGTGTGCAGAATCATGAGGAGGGCTTTTGGCGCCACCGGCTGATGACCTGATCGGCGCCGGGTACCCATAGGCTCATGACAGAAGTGGTTCAGGCGGGTCTGTGGGGGCTGGTGGCAGGTTCTGCGCTGCTCCTCGGGGCAGTGGCGGGTTTCGGGCTGCGGGTGCCGCAGAAGGTGATCGCGGCAGTGATGGCCTTCGGAGCCGGCGTGCTGCTGTCGGCGGTCAGCTTCGAGCTGGTCGGGGAAGCCTACGAGCAGGCGGGACTGGCGCCGGCGGTCATCGGCACGCTGGCCGGCGCCGTGGCCTACACGGCGGGCAACATGTGGCTGGCCCACCGCGGCGCCCGCCACCGCAAGCGCTCCGGCCACCACCAGGACCAGAGACAGCCCTCCGAGGACCAGCAGAACGGTTCGGGACTCGCGCTGGCCTTCGGTGCCCTGCTCGACGGCGTTCCGGAGTCGGCGGTCATCGGCGTGAGCCTGCTCGACGGCGGGGCAGTGAGTCTGGTGACCGTGGCGGCGGTGTTCATCAGCAACGTTCCCGAAGGGCTGTCCAGCTCGGCGGGGATGAAGAAGGCAGGCCGCAGCAAGGCGTACGTCTTCGGGGTGTGGGGTGCCATCGCCGCGGCGAGCACTCTCTCGGCGGTCCTCGGCTACACCGTGGTCGGCGGTTTCTCCCCCGCCGTGATCGCCGCCGTGACCGCGGTGGCGGCCGGAGCGATCCTCGCGATGGTCGCCGACACGATGATCCCCGAGGCGTTCGAGGACGCCCACCTGGCCATCGGGCTGATCACGGTCAGCGGCTTCCTGGTCTCCTTCGCCCTCTCCCACACCTGACGGACCCGGTCACCGTCGCAGACGGGGACGGCCTCCCGCCCGCTGAGGGTCCAAGCAGACGCGGAGGGGGACGCGGCGTCGTCCGTGAGGGGTGCGGGCCAGGCGCCGGTGCCGTCCGGCGCGAGGAGCCAGGAGCGGCCCTCGGTGGCGTGGTAGTGGACGGTTACCGCCTCGGCGCTCGTGAGCGAGTCCGAGTTCATCACCGGCTCGGCGGTGCTCTGTCAGTGTGTGATCTTGTGGTTCTGTGCCTGCGTGAGCCCCCGGTGGGCTGTCTCCGGGGGCTCGACTGCAGGCGCGGCGGCCGGGGTCCTGGTCTTCGAAGGGCGCCTACCGGCAGGGGCGGCAAGGGTGCGAAGACAACCTGGTCCCGACAGTACGGCGGCACAACTGCGCTGCAGTTGTCCGCTGGGCACTCCGGCTGCGACCGCAGGGAAGGAAGGAGCAGGCCCGGCCGGGCCCGGCCGGCACCGGGGGTCGATCCGCCTCGCACTCGGTGACATCCACATCCACCCTGTTCCCGCATGGGCCGACAGCCTGTGCTCCAAGGCGCCCCGGCAACTGGACCGGGTCCGTTCGGCTCGGTCCTGGTGTCGGCGGGTTGTCGCTCGCCGCATGTACGGATGAGTGCCGGCGTGGCCGATTTGGTGGTCGGCCACGCCAACTGTCGTTGGGTCAGGGGCACAGGCCAACGTCGGAGTTGTAGTAGATGTCGATCGCGCCGCTCCAGGCCATGCACTGGCCGGCATGGGGGAGGTCCTTGTAGACGGGGCCGGCGAAGGTCGTGTAGGAGCCGGCGTCCCTGGCCGGGGTGGTGCTGGCCGGCCAGGTGTCCAGGGTGACCTCCATGAAGACGCGGGCGCCGGGCTTGTTGCGCACCGTAACGGCGCACCACTGCTCATCTGCCGCGCTGTAGGCCACGTACGTGGTCGCGGCCACGGTGGTCTGCGAGGAATTGACCGGAGTCTCCATGAAGACCTCGTACCCCGTGCCGCACGCCCCGTTGTACGCGCCGGCAGTGGCGGCCGAGGCCGGCGTGGTCGCGGCGAGCGTGCCGCCCAGGGCCAAAACGGCAAGGGCTCCGGCGGTGGCTGTCTTGCGGCGGATCGACTTCATGATGCTCCCCCTAGTGGTTCCATGACGGGACGGCCGGTCATCGCCGTCCACGCACAGTCAGACCAGGCAGACCTGCTGACAGTTGCAGACTTTTTTGTCGTGGTCCTGTCACCGGTGTCACAAGGACTGTTACGCCCATGTGCATGGCGTGCCCGTACGTATGGCCGTCGCCGGATTCATCTCTCACCACCGCCGGCGTCTTGAGCACCGGAGCCCTGCGCGCCCATCGGCTGACCGCCGAGCCCAGCCGCCGCCTGCGCGCCATCACCGCCCCCGCCGGCCTGAGTTGTGAGCAGGTCCTGGCCCAGGCCGTGCCTGTCAGGGCGGTCTTCTGTGCTTGCGGTCCCGTGCGGGTGCAGGGCACCGCCGTGCCGCCCGGCGTCGGTGATCGTCCGTCGGGGCCGGTCTCCGGGTTCCTCGGGCGACGGGGCTGGCCATTCCGTAGGTTCCGCGGCGGCGGGGACATGGACGACGCACGTGCTGACGTGGACGATCGAGCCGCGGATCGAGCTGGTGGATCGGGCCGGGCCGCTCCGCAGGGAACCGGCCGGGATCAGCCTGGGGTTGCCGGTCCGGAGCGGGTGCGGGAGCGGGTGGGCGGCCCCGGGCGGGGAGGGACAGGTCCCACCGGGCGATGGAGAGGCGGTAGCCGGACTCCGGAGCGCGCACGGTCTTCGGCTCGCTGATGACTGATGTCCGGGCAGTGGGGAAAGGGCGGCGGCACTCGTTGAAGTGGTGGATCACGTCACGGACGGTGCCCTCGTCGGCCTGGACCAGTTGCGCGATCGTGGGTGTCCTTGACGGCGGTGGTGACGATCTTTCCGGCATGTCGTGGGTCGAGCTCGACGATCTGCCCGTTCATCAATGAGGCGGTCGCTCGCGTGGACCTTGCGCCTGGCCCAGACGGCCCCGGCCGGCAGGGCGGTGGAGGCGGCGGGGATGCCGCCGTCCACCGTCCGCGACGGCACCGGCTTCACCACCGCCGCCCCCTGGCCTCCTACGCCGGCCTCGCCCCGGCCACGAAGTCATCCCAGACGTCGAGCCACGGCGAACACACACCCAGAGGCGGCAACCGGCAGCTCGAACGCGCGATCCGTCAGCTCCTCACGATGTTGGCCCTCCCCTTGAGGAGGAAGCCACGGACAGTGACTCGTCGCGGCCATCGGGTGAGGCGTCCCGACTCAGAAGAAGTGCTTGCGTCCACCGACCGCGCGGCCGGTCGCACCCAGGATCCACAGGATGGCGCCCACCAGAATGAGGATGCCGCCGATCGTTGTGAGCAGCCCCATGCCGACGAGCAAGCCGATGAGCAGCAGAATAAGACCAAGAATAATCATTTCAATTTCCTGTCGTCAGGTGCGACTCAGACGCGTGTGCGTATGAGCTTCACAGCGGCCCGAATTCCCCTTGCCCGGTAGGTCCTGGCTCCGAATTACGCCAGGACCTCGGTGCGATAGCCCTTGTGCCCGGCGACACGGCATCCACGCACGTCCTCGAAAATTTGTTGGGCACTGTTCTCGGATCTGCTGACATGCGTGCGGTGTCGGGTCAGGGTGGCAGCGCAGCACAGGGTGGAGCTCTCCCCTGTGCAGGCTGGCGGCGCCGGCTGCTGCTGCTGCGGCACTGTCGGTGCTGGCAGCGGCCCGCCCGGCGCGCGATCGAACGCGCCGACGACGCGGCCGAGTTGTGGAGGCAGGAGGTCCGGCCGCGGGTAGGAGCACCGCGACGGTGAACAGCGCCTGGGTGGTCTTCGAGGAGGAAGCTGGCCAGTCGATGATGCCGCCGCTTGCCGGGGCCTGAGGCCGCCAGGGCAGCACCCCGGTCGTCCGCGCGGGCGCCTGGCACATACCGTCGCGTCCCGTCCATTCCGTCGTCCCTTGTGTGTGGGGCGCGAAGCGGTCACGGGGCGGTGTCGTCTCGGGTGACCAGGATTTCCAGGTGTCGCACGAGTTGGGCCGGGGAGGGCTGTTCGCGCATCTCACGTCCCAGCCGCTGGGCCGCCTGGCGGTAGCGGTGGGCCCTCAGCATCTCGCCGAGCCGCTCCCGGACCGATTCCCTCGTCCATTCCGTCGCGGGGATCACCGCAGCGGCCCCGGTCTCGGCGAGCCGCCCGGCGTGCCGGATGTGATCGGGCAGGCGCGGCAGGAGAAGTTGCGGGAGGTCGTAGCGCAGGGCCGTGAGCAGCGATCCCGCGCCGCCGTGGGCAATCATCAGGTCGCATTCCGGGAGCAGCAGGTGCAGGGGGGTGTCCACCATGACGCGTACGTCCCTCGGGACCCGGCCCAGTGTGTCCCGCTGCCGCGCGCTCACCGCGGCGACCGGCTCCACGTCCAGGTCCGCGATGGTGCGGACGATCTCGCCGGTGAGGTCGTAGCCGGGGTCGAGGCGGCCCATGGTGTGGCCCCAGGTGACGCACACCCGCGGGGACTGCGAGCGGGGCGGCAGGGCGGGCAGCACCCCGGGACCGTTGTAGGGGACGGAGCCCATCGGCAGGCGCGGGGAGCCGGTAGCGCCCTGCAGGGCGCCGGGGCACGGATCCAGCGTCGCGACGCCGAAGGGGTTCACCCCGCTCACACCGGCCCTGCGGCAGAGCGGGGCCAGTGCCTCGCTCAGGAGGTCGCCGGCGGCACCGAGCAGGTCGGTCCCGTACAGGTGGCGAACGGCGGGGATGCCGGATGCGGCGGCAGCGAGCGGGCCGGCGAAGGTGGTCGGCTCGAACACGATCGCGTCGGCGTGCCAGCGGGCGGTCAGTTCGGTCAGGTCGTCGACCATGGCCTCCGCGAGGGAGGTGAACAGACCCAGCACCCGGGGCCCCCTGCCCGTACCGGAGGCCCGGGTGCCACCGGCCGTTCCCGCGATCTCGCGGAAGACCGCCACCGCGTCGACGTCGTGGCCGACCGGTGCCGCGTTCAGGCCGGTCCGCAGCGTGAGGTCGGTGAGCCGCGGTTGGCTCGCGACGAGCACGTCATGGCCGGAGGCACGACATGCCCAGGCGAGCGGGACCATCGCGTAGAGGTGGGAGGGCCAGGCCCAGGTGGTGAACAGGATCCGCATGCGCGGCACCCCATCATGGGGCGCTGCACGCATGCTCCACGACCGCTCGACGTCCCGGGGCGTTGACCGGAATTCGAGCGGTCACCCCAACAGTGACACCATGTCGTTCCATGTGATCGTTACCGGGGCGGGTACGGGTGGCGGATTTCCGGCCCCTTGGCTGAAACGGGCCGGGGTCCAGGCGACTGCCCACCCACATGACCGGATTCGTTCCGGCAGCTTCCACGGACACCGCACCGGTACCGGGAAGGTGAGGAACAGCGTCACGGCAGGTGCGCAATTCGCCGATGATGTCGGCTTCCGGGTGCGGCGACCGCGCCTTCCTGCTGCAGGTATCACCGATTTCGGTCTCCTTTCCATGACCGTGAGAGTTCCGGTCACCCCGGGGTGCGCGGACTGCGCCCGTGCGAGGCCTTGCATGGGATATCGATCCTCTTCGCCCTCGGGGGAGCTTTGGGAATTTTGCCGGGAATCCGGCATGTGGAGGAGTTCACGCGGCCGCAAGACGCCACGGTCGAGTACAGCACCGGCAACAGCACGGGGCCGGCCGGGAATGGGACCGGCTTGTTCCAGGGCAGCGCGCGCGACCGCGTCAACCGGAATCCCAGTGGCCGATTTCCGCCGGGCGCCGCGCAGCCGCGCGGCGCGGCGCGGGCGAAGTCCGTCGGCGTCCTCCCCACCCGTCGGGGAGCCGAGGATGCCGCGCTTTCTGCCGTCGCGCCGGGCGACCTGCCGCGGTGCGGAGGGGAGGGCGAAATGCGTCAGCGGCTCAGCCGGTGGTTGACAGCTCTTGCCAAGACGCTGCAGCAGGGCCTCATCGCCCTCGCGGAGTGGAACGGGTGCACACCGGCGTTCCGGCATCTGCTCGAGCAGGACACGAGCCAAGAGGAGCAGCTGCCGGATCCGGCCGCCACTCCCCCGGGGCATCCGGAGCGGCTGCTGCCGCACGTGCCGCCCACCGCGAAGGAAAGGCTGCTCTGGGAGGGGCTGGAACTCGATATCGGTCGCACCGAACAGGCACGCAATCAAGTGGAAGATCCCGGTCAGTGATCCGGGGGCGGTGAAATCCCTGGATCCTCCGGGCCGACCACGGACCCGCCCGGAGTAGTTGACATGTTCAAGTAATACACATGCGTAGCAAAAATCGAGTCCATATCGAGCCATGAGCTGTTGAATCGATCACATCTGATCAGCCAAGGTATACACGGGGGTGTTGCTGGTGCGTGGGACAGGTGCGCATCAGAAAAGCGTCAATTCCGGACCGAATCGATGGCCCCCACGAGCGCGGCCGTCGAGTGAACGTCCGTTGAAGGTCGTCGCCGACTCGAAGATTCCACCCTAGGGCGCCGACGGCGCGTGGGATCACTCATGTCCGGGGACAGCGGTGGTGAATCGCTGTGCGTGGTCTCGCGGCACCTTTTCGTGTGCCGCGCCGCCAGACAAGACGCTGCATGTCGCAGTGACGTAGTTGACCAGCCTGCACCCTAGGGGGAGGCTATGTTGGTATTCTCGATTCTTGGACCGTTGATGATTCGCAGCTGTGGGCGCGAAATCACCCCCACGGCGCCGAAGGTCCGGCAAATGATCTCATTACTCCTGGTAAGACGGAACCAGGTCGTGCAAGTGAGTGAGATCATCGACGAGTTATGGGCGAACAACCCACCGCCCAGTGCCATGACCACTCTGCAGACCTACATCTACAAACTCCGCAAGGACGTGCTGGAGCCGTCCGGGCTGGCCCAGCTAATCACCCAGCCCTCCGGATACCTGCTGGAGGTGGCGGACGACACCGTCGACGCCAGCTCCTTCGAACGCCTGACGGCGGAGGGCCGACAGGCGCTGGGGCGCAATGACTTCCGGCACGCCGCCGACCTGCTCAGCCGCGCCCTGGCGCACTGGCGGGGCCAGGCGCTGACCGGCGTCAGGGCGGGTGAGATCCTGTCCGGGCACGTCATCCGGCTGGAGGAGATCCGGCTGCGCGCACTGGAGATGCGCATCGACGCCGAAATGCGGCTCGGCCGCCACCAGGACCTGATCGGCGAACTCAAGCAGTTGGCACTCACCTACCCGCTGCACGAGGGCTTCCACCGGGACCTCATGACGGCCCTCGAACTGTCCGGCCGGCGCTTCGACGCCCTGGACGTCTTCCGCCAGCTGCGCACGACCCTCATCAACGAGCTGGGCCTTGAGCCCTCCGTCCAGCTCCAGGAGCTCCACCAGGGCCTGCTCAGCACGGGCGCGAGCGCGGCGGGACAGGGTGCGGGGCCGGGTGCGGGGCCGGGCTCCGCACCGGTGTTGGACCGTTCCGCGGGTCCGCAGCCGAGAGCTCTTGTCCGGCAGTTGGCGACCGCCCCCGGCACTCCCCGTCACGCGCCGCAGCCGGTCCCGCGCAAGGTGAACCGGGCCGACCAGCCCCTGGGGGGATGGCATACGCCCGAGCCGGTGCCCGCTCAACTCCCCGCCGACATCCCCGACTTCGTCGGCCGAGTCGAACTGGTGTTCCAGATCCGGCGTTGGCTTGCCATGGCGGTCGACAACTCCCACGGCCGGCCGGTCGCCCGCGCGCTCGCGGTCCTGGGGGCGGCCGGCCTCGGCAAGACGACGCTGACCGTCCACGCCGCGCACCTGGAGAAGTCCCGCTTCCCGGACGGGCAGTTCTTCGGCGACCTGCGCGGCAGTTCCCCGAAACCCGCCGATCCCGGTGAAGTGCTGCACGGTTTCCTCAACGCGGCCCGGATCCGCCCGCAGGACATCCCGCAGCGCATCGAGGACCGTTCGCGGCTGTTCCGCACCTGGTGCCGCGGGCGCAGGGTGCTCATCGTCCTGGACGACGCGCGCTCGTACGCGCAGGCCGCCCAGCTCATCCCGGCGACTCCGCACTCCGTGGTCCTCATCAGCAGCAGAGGGACGGCCGACGGTCATTCCGGTGTCATGGTCTCCGAGCTGAGACCGATGACCCCGGACGAGGGGCTGGCCCTGCTCAGCCAGGTGGTGGGCGCCGACCGGGTCGCTGCCGAGCCGGCGGCGGCACGGGCCGTTGTCGAGCTGTGCGGCCGTCTCCCGCTGGCGATCCGGTCGGTGGGCGCGAACCTGGCATCGATTCCCGGGTGCAGCATACGGAAGGTCGCGGCCCAGCTCGAAGCCGACGCCGTGCCGCTCGCCGAGTTCCAGCATGACGGACATGACCTCCGGGATCGCTACGAGGGCAGTTACCAGAGCCTCGAACCGAACGACCGCAGCACCCTGCGGCTGCTCAGCCTGCTGCCGCCCGGTCCCTTCTCCGGCGGCACGGCGGCGGACCTCCTGGGAGTCTCGCCGAACGACGTGACGCGCCGGCTGAACCGGCTGGTCGACTGTCGTCTCCTGAAGAGCACCACCGCGACCGGCGCGACCAGCGACGCCTGCTACGAGCTCGACCGGCTGTGCCGGCTCTACGCCCAGGAACGGCTGAGCACGGAGTACCTCCAGCCGCAGGTCCAGCGGGGTGGATCCGGCGCACGCACGCCGTTGCAGAACAGCGGCGGCCGCACTCCCTCGGCGGCGTCGGGATAGGCACAGACAGCCGGGGAGAAGGACCGTGGCTGCCACGGCCCGGACCACCGGCGTCGTCACGAGGCAGGAGGCCGAGCAGCCGGGCAGCGCGTGGGCGTGGTCAGGGCCGGTACAGCGGCGGCCGTGTGATCCGCCGTCGCAGGCCGGGGTCCGTGTCCTGGCGGCGATGTGCCTGTTCCCCGGGGCCGGCCGTCGTCTCGTCCGGGACGGGCCGGCCGCCGGGCCGTCCGGGCTGCCGGCCCGGCCGACGGCACCAGGGACGCGGTCCGGCCCCGGGCGGAGGGCGTCGTTCGACGGCAGCGGTTCGCCGGCAGGGCCCGGCTCCGGACGGAACCGGGCCCTGCCGGACAGGACTTCGCGTCACGGCTGTCCGACACCGAACCGCGGAACGCAATCGGCCCGGGCCCGGGCCCGGGCCCGGCGCCGGGGTCAGTCGTGCGCGGTGGCCAGCGACCGGTCCCGCCAGGGAGCGAGGGCAGCCGGGTCGTCGACGGCACGCCGTTCGATCACCTCGACGGCGTCCCGGCCCATCGGCAGCCGCGGCGGCATGGTGTCCGCGGTGGCGACCTCGTAGATGAGCCGGGCGCCCTTGACCGGATCGCCGAGCTGGGCGTGGTTGTTCTGCTCGATCCGTTCGCGGTAGGCGCGGCCGGCCGGGCCGTCCTCGTAGTCGGTGATCGTCTCGCGGGTCAGTTCCAGGGAGGACGGGTCGAGGAAGTCGGTGCGGAAGACGCCGGGTTCGACGATGGTGACCTGGATGCCGAGCGGGGCGACTTCGAGGGCGAGCGCCCCGGTGAGTCCTTCGAGCGCGTGCTTGGTCGCGTCGTAGACGGAGGACCCGGCATTGGGGCCGAGCCCTGTGCGGGAGCCGATGTTGACGATCCGGCCGGAGCGCTGGGCCCGCATGACGGGCAGGACCGCGCGGGTGAGGTTGACCACGGCCAGGACGTTGAGGTCGAACAGGGCGCGGACCTGTTCCTCGGTGGTCTCCTCCATGGGTCCGAGCAGCCCGCGGCCGGCGTTGTTGACCAACACGTCGATGGTGCCGAAGCGCTGTACCGCCGCGTCGACGGCGGGCTGGATCCTCGTGGTGTCGGTGACGTCGAGCGGCTGGGCGAGCAGCCGCGGGGACGTGCCGAGGCCGGCGGCGATCCGCTCGGGGTCGCGGGCGGTCGCCACGACATTGTGGCCCTCTTCCAGCGCGACCCCGGCGATCTGCGCGCCGAAGCCACGGGACGTTCCGGTGATGAACCAGGTGGACATGCGTCCTTGCCTTTCTCGGACTGCGGGAGGAACGCCGCTGCGGCCCCGGCGGGAAGCTGCGCGGTACCCGCGCGCGGTCGGTGGGTGCCCGGAGCACCGGATCGTCAATGCACGGTGGCGGCACCGGCGTTCACCAGCAGGGCGGCCACGGCCAGCGTGGTGCGCAGCAGGTGCCAGCGCCGCCACAGCGGCCGGGGGTCCATCCAGTCGGCAGGCAGCCGGCCGGGGTCCCTGATCGCCTTCACCTGCCGGTTCAGCGGCACGTTGCACAGGTGCGAGATGCCCGAGACACCCAGGAGCACCGCTGCCGCCGCCACGTACCAGCCACGGACGCCGGCCGGTCCGAGGCCGGCCAGCAGCGCGTCGGTGGCGGTGGTGGAGAGCACGATGATCGGCATCAGCGGGTCCCAGTAGCGCCCGAGCAGCTGGTGGGCGTAGACGTAGGTGCCGGGCTCCATGGCGACGAGGGCCGGCAGCGTGCTCACCGCCACCGCGAACAACACGCCGGCGGTCAGACCGCTGCCGAGGAGACTCAGCACGCGCAGCAGGTCGACAGCCACCGCGGTCACTCCTTGAGGGCGGCGGGGTGCGTGTCCACGGTCAGCTCGGCGATACAGCGCATCGTGGCGTCCTTGAAGTAGGCCGCGAAGCTCTCCGGTGCCGAGGTGTCACGCTCCTCGGCGAGGTAGGGCTGCAGCTTCTCCTCCAGCAGGTGGACACCCTTCTGGGCACCGATGTGCCGTCCGACGGCGGCGAAGTCGCCCTCGTAGTGGATGACGCGTACCAGCACGTCGTCCTTGATGAACACGGCGGTGCCCAGCAGGCGGCCCGTGCTCTCCCCCGGCGCGTCGCCGGGCAGGTCGGGTGTGTCCACTCGGCGGAAGTGCGCGAACAGCCCGGCGATCTCCTCCTGGTGTCCGGGTTTGATGCGGTAGGTGACGGCGGCATAGGGCATGAGTTGCCTCCTCAATCGCTCTGGCGGGGAACGGAGTTGATGACTTTCAGCAGCATCCGGGGGGTCTGTGCCTCGATCGCCGCGTCGTCGTCGATGACGATCGACCGTTCCCTGCTGATCACAGCGGTGACCTGGAGCAGGGCGAGGGAGTCGTAGCCCAGTTCGACGAAGGGGGTGTCCAGGGTGTCGCCGTCCAGGTCCGCTCCGTCGATGTCGCCCGCGCATTCGCGCAGCCTGGCCCGCAAGTCTTCGATGGTGAAGTCGGTCATGGCTGTTCCCTATCCGTTGGGTCCGAGTGGGGTGGCGAGCAGGTCAGCTCGCTTGGAGCAGGTCGAGGACGCGGATCCGGCCGCCGCAGCCGGCCGCGGCGCAGGACGAGCGGCGCCGGGCCCGGCGCCGCTCGATCGCGGCCGGCACCACCAGGACGCCCGGCCCGGGTCACGCACAAGGCCCAGCACCTCGATGTCCATCGTTCCCTCTCCGTTTCGTGTCAGGGAGCGGCCACCGGGTTCAGCCCCGCCAGCGTGCTGCGCAGCAGCCGCGGGAGGTCGGAGCCGCGGACGAAGAAATGGTCGCCGTCGATCTCGGCCGTCGCGAATTCCCCGTGGGTGTAGCGGCGCCATGCCTCCACCGCCCTCCGGGGGGCGATGGTGTCCTGCCTGCCGGCCACCGCGAATATCGGGCAGGGCAGGGTGCCGTGCGGGCCGGTCCGCAGGGCACGGGCCAGCGCCAGGTCGCCGCGGATCACTTCGAGGAGGGAGCGGAGCCACAGCGGGCGCCCGGCCACGCGGGCGTCGAGGCCCCCGGTGTGGCGCAGGAAGCGCATGATGTCCGCGTCACCGGGGCCGACGGTGTCGATGAGGGAGGTGCGCACGTGTGGCGCGCCGCAGCCGCCCACGGCGACCAGTTGCGGGGCGTCGCCGCCCCGTTGGAGGTGGTGGACGGCGAAGGCGTGGGCGACGAGCGCCCCGAGGCTGTGGCCGTAGAAGGCGTAGGGAGCGTCGAGGAACGGCGCGAGTTCGTCGTGGAGGTCCTCCAGCAGGCGGCCGGGGTCGGTGACGCACGGTTGGCGCAGCCGGCTCTCGCGGCCCGGGAGCCGCACCGGCACGACACTGATGTCGGGCGCGAACCCGTAGGCCCGCAGCCAGCCTGCGTAGGCGAGCGCGCCCGCCCCCGCGTGGGGGAAGCAGAACAGCCTCACTCTCGCCCGGCTCGCCGGCGTCACCGCGAGGTAGCCGAGGGCCTTGCGGGCCGCTGGCGCCATGTCTGTCTCCTTCCCCCGAACGCGCGCACAGGCGTCGCTCATGCCGCGTGACGTGATTCCCGTCAGATCGCGGAGCCGCGCCGACCGCATCGAAAAGATGCTCCACAGAGCTGCTGGAATCCAGCTCAACGCCGGATGGAGAGGGCGAGCGCGCCGGAACCGGAGGCGTCCGCCTCCGTCCGGGCCCGGACCTGCCGAGGTCGGCGGCCGGCCGTCGGACGCATCCCCTGGAGCCGCTGTGCAGCAACCGCCCGGCGAGGAAGCCGGCCTCGCAGGTCTTTTCCTTCAGCCGCTGAACAGGTCCGACGGCGCCGGCTCGTGCGTTCGAAGCAGCCGGTCCCGACACCGGCCGGCTCAGGCGCGGTCGTGTGTCGACATCTGGGCGATGCACGGCAGCAGGCTCCGGGTGAAGGTCGCCACGAAGCCCTCCGGGGTATCGGTGTCCCGCGGGCGCGTCAGATACGGCTTCAGCCTGCGTTCCACGTCCCGCACGCCCGGCTGTGCGGCCATGTGGCGGGCCACCGCCTCCAGATCTCCCTCGTACTCGATCACCCGCACCAGTGCGGCGCCGCGCAGGAAGACCGCGGTGGCGAGGATGCGGGTCGTCTCCTTCCCGTCCGGGTCGGGCACGGACGCCGAGGGGACGCGTCGGAAGGAGCCGAAGATCTCCTTGAGCTCCTCCTCGCAGCCGTCCTTGATGTCGTAGGTGAGGGCGGCGAGCGGCATGGCGGCCTCCAGGCTTCGTGGACCGGAACGGACCGCAGGATCCCACCGGGGCGTTGTGCCGTCCTCGAGTCCCGCTGAGCGCGGCCGCGGTACAGCTTGTTTCGAGGGGGGATCGAGCCTGCTGCCCAACCCTGCTGTCCTGCACCGCCGGTGACGCCGGCCGTGCTCCCACCCGTGCAGTCAAGGAGGTAGCCGGTGCATCGGACGCTCATCGTGGCTCGGATGGACCCGAAGGACTCCGAGTCCGTCGCCACGGTCTTCGAGGAGTCGGATTCCACCGATCTGCCGCACGTGATCGGTGTGGCGCGGCGGACCCTGTTCTCCTTCCACGATCTCTACTTCCACCTCGTCGAGGCGGACCAGGACATCTCACCCAATCTCTACCGGGCCCGCAGCCATCCCCTCTACCGGCGCATCAACACCGGCCTGGGGGAATGGATCTCGCCCTACGACCCGAACTGGCAGGAGCCCAAGGACGCCATGGCCTCGCCGTTCTACGTGTGGACCCCGGAGGGGGGACGGATCCGATGACGGCGCCCACCGACGCCCGGCGGCTGCGCGTCAACGAGGCCGACGCCAGGCCCAACCGCCGGCGCGGCGGGGACATCCGGGTCACCCTCTCCCCGGTGACGGTCGGTTCGACCTCCGGGTTCGGCGGCATCCTCAGCCTGGAGCCGGGCGAGTTCGTGACCGAGCACTACCACCCCTACTCCGAGGAGTTCCTGCACGTCGTCACCGGGGCCCTGGAGATCGCGGTGGACGGCACGAAGGTGTCCCTGGGGCCCGGTGACTCGCTGCTGGTCCCGATCGGCGCGCGGCACCGGCTGGTCAACACCGGTGCCGGCCGGGCGCGCTGTGTCTTCCATCTGTCCCCGCTGGCGCCACGGCCCGAGCTGGGCCATGTGGACACCGAGGACCCCGTGGACCGGACGGCGCCGCAGCCGCAGGTCGGGGGGACACCGTGACCGCTCAGGGCGCCGGCGGCGGGCGGGCGGTGATCACCGGGATCGGGATGGTCGCCCCCGGCGGCATCGGCCGCAAGGCCGCCTGGGAGTTGCTGGCGGCGGGCCGCACCGCCACCCGCCGGATCACCCTCTTCGACCCTGCCCCCTTCCGCTCCCAGGTCGCCGCCGAGGTCGACTTCGACCCGGTGGCGAACGGCCTGACGGTCCGCGAAGCGCGCCGCATGGACCGGGCCGCGCAGTTCGCCGTGGTCTGCGCCCGTGAGGCGCTGTCCGACAGCGGCGTCGACCTGCCCGGCACGGAGCCGGACCGCGTCGCCGTGTCCCTGGGCAGCGCGGTGGGCTGCACCATGGGCCTGGAGGAGGAGTACGCCGTGCTCAGCGACGGCGGCCGGCAGTGGCTGGTGGACCACCGCTACGGCGTCCCCCAGTTGTACGGCTACATGGCGCCCAGCACGCTGGCCGTCGAGGTGGCCCGCGAGGTCGGCGCCGAGGGTCCCGTCGCCCTGATCTCCACCGGCTGCACGTCCGGCCTGGACGCCATCGGCCACGGCGCGCGGCTCATCGAGGAGGGCGGCGCGGATGTCGTCGTCGCGGGCGCCACCGAGGCTCCGCTCTCCCCCATCACCTCCGCCTGTTTCGACGCCATCCGTGCCACGACCTCCAACAACGCCGACCCCGAGCACGCCTCCCGCCCTTTCGACCGGGAGCGGGACGGCTTCGTGCTCGGTGAGGGCGCCGCCGTGCTGGTGCTGGAGGACAAGAGGGCCGCCGAACGGCGCGGCGCCCATGTCTACGCCGAGATCGTCGGCTTCGCGGCCCGCAGCAACGCCTTCCACATGACCGGGCTGCGCCCGGACGGCCGCGAGATGGCCGAGGCCATCACCCGCGCACTGGAGCGTGCCCGGCTGGACGCGACCGCCGTGGACTACATCAACGCCCACGGCTCGGGGACCAAGCAGAACGACCGGCACGAGACCGCCGCCTTCAAACGGAGCCTCGGCGAGCACGCCCGGGCCGTCCCGGTCAGCTCCATCAAGTCGATGATCGGGCACTCGCTGGGCGCCATCGGCTCGCTGGAGGTCGCGGCGTGCGCCCTGGCCCTGGAACACCAGGTCGTGCCGCCGACCGCGAACCTGCTCACCCCCGACCCGCAGTGCGACCTGGACTACGTGCCCCGGGTCGCCCGGGAGCACCGGATGGACGTGGTGCTCAGCGTCGGCAGCGGCTTCGGCGGCTTCCAGAGCGCGATGGTGCTGGCCGGTCCCGGCGCCGTGCGGTGAAAGACGTCCCCCCTGTCCTGGGAGGCCGAGCCCGCGGGGATGCGTCCGGCGCCCGCGCGGCCACGGCCGGCCCCGCCGCACCCGTCCGGGAACCCCCGGCGTGGTTGTCCTGAAACCGCCTACCCACTTGTTAGGAGCGCGCGTTGAGCAGCGCCGCCACCGCACCGTTGATCACGGGGATCGGGATCACCGCGCCGACCGGCCTGGGGGCCGGCCGGCACTGGGAGTCGGTGCTCGCCGGTAAGTCCGGCATCGCCCGGATCAGCCACTTCGATCCGTCCGGCTACCCGGTTCGCTTCGCCGGGGAGGTGGACGCCTTCGAGACCGCCGGGAAGGTGCCCGGCCGGGTCGCGAAGGAGACCGACCGGTGGACCCACCTCGCCCTGGTCGCCGCCGACGAAGCCCTGGCCGACGCCGGCGCCGACCCGGCGGCGTTTCCCGAGTACGGCATGGCGGTGGTGACCTCGTCCTCCTCCGGCGGTACCGCGTTCGGCCAGCACGAGATGGAGAACCTCTACCTGCACGACTCCGGCTGGGTGAGCGCCTACCAGTCGATCGCCTGGTTCTACGCCGCCACCAGCGGGCAGATCTCCATCCGGCACGGTATGCGCGGCTCCTCCGGGGTGCTCTGCTGCGAGCAGGCCGGCGGGCTGGACGCCCTCGCCCAGGCGCGGCGCCTGCTGCGGGACGGCGCGGCCCTGGTGGTCAGCGGCGGCACCGACGCGTCGCTGTGCCCGTACGGCCTGACCGCGCAGCTGAGCACCGGCCTGCTGTCCACAGTGGCCGATCCCTACCGCGCCTACCTGCCCTTCGACGCGGCCGCCTGTGGCTTCCTGCCCGGCGAGGGCGGGGCGATCCTGACCCTGGAGGATCCGCGGGACGCCGCGGCCCGCGGGCACCGCGGTGGCTACGCCCAGGTGCTCGGTCACGCCGCGGGGTTCGATCCCGTGCCGGGGACCGGCCGTCCGCCCGCGCTGCGCCGCACCATCGAACGTGCCCTGACGGACGCCGGTCTGGCACCGCGGGACATCGACGCCGTGTTCGCCGACGCCGCCGGTGTACCCGAGCTGGACGCGATCGAGGCCCGGGCGCTGGGCGAGGTCTTCCGTCCGTACGGTGTGCCCGTGACCGCGCCCAAGGTCCTGACCGGGCGGCTGTACGGCGGTGGCGCGCCGTTGGACGTGGCCACCGCCGCGATCTCGCTGCGCGAACAGGTCCTGCCGCACACCCCGGCCCCGATCACCCCCGACCCCGCCCACCGCCTCGACCTGGTGCGGGACGAGCCGCGCCGGATCGCGCTGGGTGCCGTGCTCGTGCTCGCCCGTGGGCACGGCGGCTTCAACTCCGCGCTGGTGCTGGGCCGCTGGACGTGATCCGGGCCGTCCCGACAACCGCCGTCCCCGAACGAGAAAGGCAATGCCATGGCCGGTCACACCGACAACGCGGTCGTCATCGACGCGCCGATGGACCTCCTCTGGTCGATGACCAACGACGTCCCCTCCTGGCCGGAGCTGTTCAGCGAATACGCCGCCGCCGAGATCACCGCCCGGGACGGGGAGACGGTGACCTTCCGTCTCACCACACACCCCG
The DNA here is from genome assembly GCF_030817535.1 of Streptomyces sp. V3I8. Taxonomy (NCBI): domain Bacteria; kingdom Bacillati; phylum Actinomycetota; class Actinomycetes; order Kitasatosporales; family Streptomycetaceae; genus Streptomyces; species Streptomyces sp. V3I8. The sequence continues at coordinate 74,633 of NZ_JAUSZL010000004.1, forward strand.
ACGAGGACGGAAACGTCTGGAGCTGGGTCTCGCGGCGCACCCCGGACCCCGAGACCCGCGTCGTGCGGGCGCAGCGCGTGGAGACCGGCCCGTTCGAATACATGAACATCCGCTGGGAGTACGCCCAGCAGCGGGACGGTGTCCGGATGCGCTGGATACAGGACTTCCACATGAAGCCGCAGGCGCCCGTCGACGACGCGGGCATGACCGCCTATCTGAACCGCAACACCGTGGTGCAGATGAAGCTGATCAGGACAAAGGTCGAGGCAGCCGCCCGGGCTCTGGCCGGTGCTGAGCCCGGTGCCCCGAACGGGCGGTGAGTCGTGGTCAGCTGGCTGCTGCCGCTGGTCCTGCTGCTCAACGGGCTGTCGGCCGGCGTGCTGCTCGGCACGCTGCTCGGCGGGTTCCCGCTGCTGGCATCGCTGCCGGAGGACCAGTACGTGCAGGCCCATGCCTTCTTCGCCGGGCGCTACGACCCCTGGATGCCGGCCTGTCTGATGGGTGCGCTGGCCGGCGACGTCCTGCTGGCCACCGATGTGCGCCGCGGCGTCGCCGCCGGGCTGCTGGCACTGGCCGCGCTGCTCTGCACCGCCACCCTGGTGATCTCGCTCACCCAGAACGTGCCCACCAACAGGTGGGTGCGCAGCGTCGACCCCGCCGACCTGCCGCACGACGTGGACATCCCCGCCCTGCGGGAGCGCTGGGGGCGATGGAACCGGCTGCGCGGAACCCTGACCATCCTCGCGCTGGCCGCCAACTGTACGGCCCTGGCCACCTTGCTGTGACCATCGCCCGGACCCCATTCGAGGAGCGACCCATGCAACCGAACGACCTTGGCCTGTCCGGTAAGAAAGCCGTCGTCACCGGGGGCGTGCGCGGCATCGGCCGCGGCATCGTCCTCGCCCTGGCCCGGGCGGGGGTGTCCGTGGCCACCAACCACCGCCAGGACAGCGCCTTCGCGGACAGCCTCCAGCACGAGCTGAAGGAGATCGGCGGTGACCACCTGCTGCGGCGGGCCGACCTGGCCGACGCGGACCAGGCCACCGCGTTCGTCCGGGAGGCCGGGGAGCACTACGGCCGCATCGACCTGATCGTCAACAACGCCGGTGCCATCAGCCACATCCCGTACGGCGACCTGCCGGTGGAGGAGTGGAAACGCATCATCGACATCAACCTCACCGGCCCTCATCTGATCATCCAGGGTGCGCTGGACCATCTCGGCGAGGGTTCCTCGGTGGTCAACATCGGTTCCAAGGCCGCCGAGGCCGGCGTGCCCAACCGCGCCCACTACACCGCCACCAAGTCCGCGCAACTGGGCCTGACGCGCTCGTTGTGCAAGGAACTGGGCCCGCGCGGCATCCGCGTCAACACCCTGCTCCTCGGCGTCATCCAGACCGAGGCCTTCGACGACAAGCCGGCCGAGCAGCGCGAGCAGGCCCTGGCGATGTACAGCCGCAAGACGGCGCTGGGCCGGCTGGGCCGGCCGGACGAGGTGGCCGGGGCCGTGCTGTGGCTGGCCAGTGACCTCTCCAGCTATGTCACCGGCGCCGCCATCGGCGTGGACGGGGGCATCTCCTGATGACCTTCCGGGTGATGCTGCGCATGGAGATCAGACCAGGCACGGAGGACGCCTTCGAACGGGAGTGGCACGAGGGCACCGCGGCCGTCACCGGTCATCCCGCCAACCTGGGTCAGTGGCTGGCGCGGAGCACCGCGGCGCCCTGCGCCTACTACATCGTCAGCGACTGGGTGGACGAGAGCGGCTTCCGCGCCTTCGAGTCCGGCACGGCGCATGTCGCGCACCGCGAGCGGCTGCACGTCTTCCGGGCCGGTGCCACCTTCGACACCATGCGCGTGGTGTCGCACATCCCGGGGAGGGCGTCCGATGCCGGGTGAGGTGCTGGTGATCATCCATCACCAGGCCCGCGACGAGGACGAATGGGCGGCCATCCAGCAGGCGTATCGGCAAGTCAGCAGTCGGCTGGCGGGCGTGCCCGGACTGCTCGGCAACGAGCTGATGCGCTCTGCCGCCGACCCCAGCTCCGTGGCCGTGGTCAGCCGCTGGCGTGATCTGGCGGCGTTCCAGGAGTGGGAGCAGGGCGGTGCGCACCGCGAGACCACCGCCTCCCTGCGGCCCTACCGGGACAGCCGGCTGCCGGTGCCGTTCGGCGTCTACCGAATCGAGGCCGCTTACCACTAGCGGCGAAGGAGGACCACATCATGGAACAGGGACTGGCGGGCAAACGGGTCCTGGTCACCGGCGGCACCCGCGGCATCGGCAGGGCCACCGTGCTCGGCTTCGCCCGGGCCGGCGCGCGGCTGGCGGTGGTGGCGCGCGGGACCGGCGAGGACGCCGAGCGCCTGGAACGCGAGTTGAAGGAGATCGGCGCGCACCACACGCTGCTGCGTGCCGACGTGACCGACTCCGCGCAGGTCGCCGCGGCGCTTGCGCAGTGCCGCGAGCAGTTGGGCGGGCTGGACGTGCTGGTCAACAATGTCGGGGTGGACGGCGCGGTGTGGTTCGCCGACCTGGACGAGAACGAGTGGCACCGGGTGCTGGACCACAACCTCACCAGCGCCTACCTGGTCACCCAGGCGGCGCTGGAGCTCCTGGCCGACGGCTCGTCGATCATCAACATCGGTTCCTCGGTGGCGATGCGCGGGCGGGTGCGCGGTGTGCACTACACCGCCGCCAAGGCCGCCCTGGTGGGTCTGACACGCGCGCTGTGCAAGGAGCTGGGTCCGCGCGCCATCCGCGTCAACACGGTGGCCCCCGGGCTGACCGAGACGGAACCGGGCGCCGGGCTGCCCCCCGAGGCGGTGGAACACATCGTCGGCATGACCGCGCTCGGCCGGATCTGCCAGCCCCAGGACGTGGCCGGGGCCGTGCTGTTCCTGGCCGGCGACACCTCCCGCTACATCAGCGGGGTGACCTTGAACGTCGACGGCGGGGTGTGAGCGGCGGTGGCAGGGATCGAGATCGGGGTGGCGCTGCCCACCACCGTCCCCGACAAGGACGCGCCCGCGCTGCCGCAGTGGGCGCGGCGGGCCGAGGAACTCGGCTTCGCGAGCCTCGGCGTGCTGGACCGGCTGGTGTACGACAACTTCGAGCCGCTGACCGCGCTCGCCGCGGCGGCGGCGGTCACCAGCCGTATCCGGCTGGCCAGCACCATCCTGATCGCGGCCTGCCGCGGTGCCGCCGCGCCGCTGGCCAAGCAGGCGGCCACCGTGGACGCGCTCAGCGGCGGACGGCTGGTGCTCGGCCTGGCGGCCGGGGGCAGGGAGGACGACTACCGGGCGGCCGGTGTCGCCTACGGCGGTCGAGGTGCCCGGCTGGACGCCCTGGTCGGCGAGATGCGGGAGATCTGGGCGGGACACGGACCCGAACCCGGGATCGGCCCGCGCCCCCACCGGGGCACGATCCCGCTGCTGTTCGGAGGGCACGCGCCCACCGCGATGCGGCGCGCCGCCCGTTACGGCACCGGCTGGATCGCCGGCGGCAGCTCCGTCACCGCGTACGCCGACCTGGTGGGGCGGGTCCGTCAGGAGTGGGCGCTGCAGGGCCGGACCGACCGGCCGCGGATGGTCGCGCTGGTGTACGCCTGTCTGGGGCAGGATGCCGAGCGGCGTGCGGCGGACTATCTGCGCGGCTACTACTCGTTCATCGGGGCCAAGGCGGACCGGGCGGCTTCCGGCGTGCTGGTGGACGCCGGGGCGCTGGGCGAGGCCATCGCCGGCTACGCCGAGAGCGGCTGCGACGAGTTGATCGTGCTGCCGTGCACCGCGGATCCGCTTCAGCTGGACCTGCTGGCGAAGGCCGCGCTGGGCTGAGGGGGGGTGGGGTCGGGGCGGCAGCACCACGGAAAGGGCGGGGCGTGAGGGGGGGCGGGACCTGAAGGTCCCGCCCCCCCCTCACGTGTGTGCGGCGGTGCCGGCGGTCCGCTGCGGGCGCGGTGTCACCGGCCGGCGGGGGCAGGGGCGTGACCCGCGGCGCGCGCCAGTGACGTGCGGATCCGCGCCAGGGCCTGCGCCAGGTCGCCGGCCGGATGCGGGGACCGCCAGGCGACCATGGCGTCCGGACGCACCAGGACCGCGCCGCCCTCGTGGACGCCGAAGGCCTGTGCCCAGTCGCGGTCCTGCGGCACCAGTTCCCCGTCGGGGCCCAGCACATGGGTGCGCAGCGACAGGCCCAGCTCGTCGGCCACCGACCGCGCGGCCTGCGCCCAGTGCCGGGCCGCCGGTGAGGAGTCCGTCAGCAGCACGTGGTCGTCCCAGAACAGGTCGATGGTCGAGATCCGCTCGCCGTCGCGTTCCAGCCACACATGCGGGGCCCGGGTCCCCGGCTCGCCCTCCAGCCGCAACTCGGGGGTGAGCACCGGGCGGTCGGCCGGCGCCGAGACGGACGAGGAGGAGTACCGGTAGCCGAGGGTGACGATGATGTCGTCCACCATCGACCGCTTGTCCTCGTCGGTGGCGTAGCCGTGCCGGATGCGGTTGCGCACCAGGGCCTGTGCGGCCATGGCGCTGCCCACCGCGTGCCGCTCCTCGTGGTAGGTGTCCAGCAGGGCCGCGCCGCCCCGGCCCTGCAGCACGGCGGCCAGCTTCCAGGACAGGTTGTGCGCGTCGTGGATGCCGGTGTTGGCTCCGAAGCCGCCGGCCGGCGGGTGCACGTGCGCGGCGTCCCCGGCCAGGAAGACCCGGTCGACGCGAAAGCGCTCGGCCACCAGCTGGGCCCCCTCCCAGGGGATCTTCGCGACGATCTCCACGTCCAGGTCCGCCCTGCCCGCTGCGGTGCGGATGATCTGCGCACACCGTTCGTCGGTGAAGTCCTCGGGCTTCTCCCCCTGGTGCGGGTGGTACAGCGGTGCGGCGAGCCAGGGGCTGCACCCGTGCAGCCGGGACAGGCCCGTCAGCGTCCCGGAGGCCGAGGCGTAGAACAGGATGAACCGGTGGTCCTTCAGGAGCATCTCCAGGTCGTTCGAGTGGAAGTAGATGCTCAGTGCGTCGAACACCGTGCCGCGGCCGTGGCGGGGAACGCCGAGCAGAGCGCGCACGGTGCTGTTGGTGCCGTCCGCCGCGACCACGTAGTCGGCGCGCACGGTGATCCGCCTGCCGCTGTGCTGTTCCTCGGCGACGGCCGTGACCCCGTCCGGGTCCTGGCGCAGTTCCACCAGCTTCGTTCCGAAGCGGATGTCCGCGCCCAGGGCGCCGGCCTTCTCGGCGAGCACCCGCTCGTAGCGGTCCTGGCCGCAGCCCATCACCCGCTCCGGGCTGATGGAGGGTCCGTCGAGGGAGGGCCGTTCCACCGTGACCGCCTCAGCGACCTGGGCGAAGGTCTCCGCCTGGATGATGCCGCCCTCGAAGTCGGGGTGCGAGTCCCCGATCTCCAGGGCGCGGATGTCCGGTCCCAGGCCGGCGGAGCGGAACATCTCCAGGGTCCGCGCCTGCAGACCCGGGGCACGCGGCAGCGTCGACGTACCGTCCCGCTTCTCCACAAGCATCGTGCCGACCCCGTGTCGTTGGCTGAACAGTGCGGTGGACAGCCCCACGGGGCCGCCTCCCACGATCAGCACCGGGACTCTCACGTCGTGCATCCGTATCCCCTCGTCGCCGATTCCGTCGATGAAGTGCGTGGAGCCGTGCCAGGTGGGCCGCGGCACTACATGACAGGGGTAGGAGGGCGGACTCGAGCGATCGTGGCGCAGGGCTCGGGGCCCGGCGCGGCCGGTGCCCGGCCGGGCCGCTCCAGCGCTTTGCGAGCCCTGCTCGAAGGGAGGTTGGGAGGTTCGGGCGACCGATGCGGAAAGGAGCTCCCATGGCCAGCACGGCCCCGGATGCCAGTACCTCAGCCGGCATCCTCCGGCTCGGCAATGCGTTCTGCGATGCCAGGGCGGTACAGACCGCCGTTGAGCTGGATCTGTTCACCACCCTGCACGACTTCCCGGGCGGGGCCCAGGCGCAGGACGTCCGCCGCGTCCTGAAGCTGCACGGCCGGGGGCTGACGGATTTCCTCGACCTGCTGGCCGCGCTCGGGCTGCTGGTGCGCGAGGACGGACGCTACCGCAACGCCCCGGGCGCCGAACGGCACCTGGTGCGCGGCGCCAAGGAGTACGTGGGCGGTTTCGTCTTCCGCTCCAGCCGCAACCTCTACCCGGCGTGGGGCCGGCTGGAGGAGGCGCTGCGGACGGGGAAACAGCAGTCCGGCAGCGACTTCGACGCCGTTGTGAAGAACCCCGGGATCCTGCGTCAGTTCATCGGCAGCATGGACGCCCTGACCAATGTGCTGGGCGATCAGCTGACCGGGGCGTTCGACTTCGCCGCCCACGGCCTCGTCGCCGACATCGGCGGGGCCCGCGGCAACCTGGCCGCCCAGATCCTCGGCGCGGCGGGGCACCTCAAGGGCATCGTCTTCGACCTGCCGGAGATGGAGCCGTTCGCCAAGGAGCTGATCGCCGAACGCGGTCTGGAGGGCCGCCTCGCCTTCCACGGCGGCAGCTTCTTCACCGACCCGCTGCCGGAGGCGGACGTGCTCGTCCTCGGCCATGTGCTGCACGACTGGGCGCCGGACATCCGCCGCACCCTCACCCTGAAGGCGTGGGAGGCCGTCCGTCCCGGCGGGGCGCTGCTGGTCTACGACCGGATGCTGGACGACGCTGCGGACCATGTGGAGAACCTCGTCATCAGCCTGGACATGCTCCTGGTGACCGACGGCGGCTCGGAGTACCCGGCGTCGGAAATCACCGGCTACGCCGCGGAGGTCGGCGCCTCGGCGGAGGTCCGGCCGCTCGGCGACTACGACACCCTGGTCGTCGTACGCAAGCCGAGGTAGCGCGGCCACGCGCCCGGACGGCGTGCCAGGGGCCCGCGGGAGGAATGGAATCCTCTCCCGCGGGCCCCTGGCACGCCGTCCGGGCCGCGTCGGTGCGGTGGCCTGTCAGTGCAGCACGGCCTTCGCGATCAGATCGAGCTGCTCCGGGTCGGCGGTCACCGGCAGGACGAACAACTCGTCGCAGCCGGCCGCGTCGTACGCCTCGGCCGCCGCGCGCAGTGCCTTCGGTTCGGTGATGGCCCCGGACGCCAGGCGTCCGGCGAGGGGACCCATGTAGGCGTAGTAGTCGAGCAGGTAGGGCTCGGCCTGCTCGGCGGCGTGCGGGCCGAGTGCCGCGTAGCAGTTCAGGCCGATCCGTGGAGTGCCGCTGCGGCCCTGTTCGGCCCACAGCTCACGGAACGCGCAGACCTGTCCGGCGACTCTCTGCGGCGGCCCGCCCGGGGAGATCCAGCCGATGGTGTGTGCTGCGGCGCGCCGCAGCGCGGCCGGGGAGTGCCCGCCTCCCCACAGGGGGATGTCGTCGGCGACCGGTCGCGGGCCGATCCCGGGGACCGGTCCGTCACCGCGCCAGATGGCGCGCATCTCCTCGATCATCGCGTCCAGCCGGCGGCCTCGGTCGCCGAACCCGGCGCCGGTCGCGGTGTAGTCGTCCTCACGCATTCCGGAGCCCAGACCGACCACCAGGCGGCCGTGGCTGAGCCGGTCGAGGCTGGCGAGCTGCTTGGCCAGGACTGCGGTGCCCGGGCGGGCGGCGGGCAGCAGGATGGCGGTGACCAGTCTGACGCGGGTGGTGGCCGCCGCCGCGGCGGCGAGTGCGACGATGCTGTCGTAGCAGTCGTAGACGACCCGGTCGGTGACGGTCAGGCTGCTGAAGCCGAGCTGGTCGGCGCGGCGGGCGTACTCGACGAGCTGGCCTCCGTCGGCGCCGGGGACGCCGGCCGGCAGGCAGACTCCGATCTCCACGGGTTCCTCCTGGCTTGGTTGTCACTGGGTGGATGTTCCGGCTGCCCCTCACGCCGCGATGCCGCCGTCGACCGGGATCACGGCCCCGGTCACATAGCGGGAGAGGTCGCTGGCCAGCCACAGCACGGCGCCGGCGACGTCGTCCGGGGTGCCGAGCCTGGCCAGCGGGCTCATCGCCCGGTAGCGCTCGATCGTCGCCTCGCGCTCCCCGTCGGGCAGCGCGTCCATCGCCTCGGTGTGGACCATGCCGAGGGACAGGACGTTGCAGCGGATACCGCGTGGGCCCAGTTCTCGGGCGAGCGAGCGGTGCAGGCCGTGCAGCGCTGCCTTCGTGGCGGTGTAGTGGACCCGCCGGGGCACGCCGGTCTCGATGGACTTGGAGCTCAGGGCGACGAGCGAACTGCCCTGGCCGAGCAGCGGCAGGGCGCCCTGGACGATCAGGTGGACGGCGGTGAGGTTGACCGCGAGGGTGTGCCGCCAGTGTTCCGGTGCCAGTTCGGCGTACGGGACGGCGTCGATGACGGCGGCGTTGTTGACCACCAGGTCCAGGCGGTCGAACCGGCGGGCGCATTCCCGGTGCAGGCGGGCGATCCCGGCCGGATCGGCGAGGTCGGCCCGCAGCACGCGGTGGGTGCCGCCGGTCTCCCCCAGCGCGCGCTCCAGCGAGGCGGCGGCCTCACGGTCCTGGCGGTGGCAGGTGATCACGTCGACGCCGCTGCGTGCCAGCGCGAGCGCGATGCCGCGGCCCACGCCCCGCGTGCCCCCTGTCACGAGTGCCTTCTTGCCCGCCAGCCCGAGATCCACCGCTGTCCTCCGTCGTCCGTGTCGGCTCCCGACCCTGGACCCGGCGACTCGGTGCCTGCTCGAGCGCCGATCGGGTGGCCTGGGCTGTCGAGAGGGCGTCAAGACGCGTTTGAGGCAGCGCCGCGACCCTCGGTCCCAGACCGACAACCAGAGGAGACCGAACATGTGCGGAATCGCCGGGTGGGTGGACTTCGCGGCTGATCTTTCCGGGGAGCACACGACGATCGGTGCGATGAACGAGGCCCAGCAGCATCGCGGCGTGGACTCGCAGGGTGTCTGGTGCGACCGCCACGTGGCCCTGGGGCATGTGAGGACGTCGGTGATCGACCTGGCCGGCGGAGCCCAGCCCATGAAGGCGGAGGAGGACGGCCGCACGCTGGCCGTGCTCAGCTTCAACGGCGAGGTGTTCAACTTCCGTGAGCTGCGCACCGAACTCGAGGCGTACGGCCACCGTTTCCGCACCCGCAGCGACACGGAGGTGCTGCTGCGCTCCTACCTGCAGTGGGGTGCGGACTGCCTCGGCCGTCTGGAGGGCATGTTCGCCTTCGCCGTGTGGGACCTGCGCACCCAGAGCCTGCTGCTGGCGCGCGACCGGTTCGGGCTCAAACCGCTGTACTACCGCCGGCTCCCGAACGGGGTGGTGTTCGCCTCCGAGCCCAAGGCGCTGCTGACCCACCCGCTCCTGCGTGCCGCGGTGGACATCGACGGCCTCCGGGAGGTCTTCTCCACGGCCAAGGTCCCGGGCCGGGCGGTCTTCCGCGACCAGCAGACGCTGCTGCCCGGCCGCACCCTGACACTCAGCCGGGGCGGAACCGTCGAGCGTGAATACTGGTCGCTGCGGGCGCAGCCGCACACCGAGGACCTGCCGGGCACCATCAAGCACGTACGGGCGCTGCTGGAGGACATCGTGCCCGGGCAGCTCACCGCGGACGTGCCGCTGTGCACCCTGCTGTCCGGCGGCGTCGACTCCAGTGCGATCACCGCGCTGGCCGCGCGGTGGATGCGCCGCAACACCGGGCAGCGCCTGCGCACCGTCACCACGACGTACGACGGCTACAGCGAGAACTTCCAGCCGGACGACACCCGTGACACCGCCGACCTGCCGTTCGCCGATGCCATGGCGGAGCATGTCGGCTCCGACCACACCCGCATCGTCCTGGACACCGGCGATCTGATGGATCCCGGGATCCGGATGGCCGCGCTCATGGCCCAGGACCAGCCGTCCTACGCCGGCGACATGGACGCCTCGCAGTTCCTGATGCTCAAGGCCACCAAGAGCCACTCCACGGTGGCGCTCACCGGCGAGGTCGGCGACGAGCTCTTCGGCGGCTTCCGGTGGATGCACGACGAAGAGCTGGTGCGTTCGGGCACCTTCCCGTGGATCGCCAACGAGAAACGGGTGCCCGGCTGCCGCAAGGGCCAGGGGCGCGGCCTGCTGAGCGACGAGCTGCAGGCCAAGCTGGACATGGACAGCTATTACGCCGACAACTTCTCCCAGGCCCGCAAGGAGACGCCGCACCAGCCGGGCGAGAGCGAGTACGAGAGCCTGATGCGCACGGTCCGCTACGTCAAGCTCACCCGGTGGCTGCCGATGCTGCTGGAGCGCGGCGACCGGCTCGCGGCCGCCTGGGCGCTGGAGACGCGGCTGCCGTTCATGGACCACCGGCTGGTGGAGTACGCCTACAACATCCCGTGGGAGTTCCACACCTTCGACGGACGGGACAAGAGTCTGCTGCGGGCCGCGGTGGAGGATCTGCTGCCGGCCTCGGTCCTCGAACGGCGCAAGAGCCCCTACCCGGTCACCCAGGACCCGTCCTACACCGAGGCCCTGCACGCGGAGCTGGCCGCGACCTTCGCGGACCCGGACGCCCCCGTGCTGCCCCTGCTGGACCCGGCCGCCGTCAAGGAGGTCCTCGCCCACCCCAAGGGGGTCTCCCAGGACTGGCCGAGCCGGATGAACGTGGAGATGGCGCTGGGGCTCAACGCCTGGCTCAAGCACTACAGCATCAGCCTCGAGTTCTAGGAGAGACACGATGCCCCAGACCCAACCGCAGCCCCTGGACCTGGCGCGCGGCTGCCCGCTGGCGCAACCGGAGCCGTACGCCCGGTTGCGTTCCGAGGCGCCGGTCAGCCCGGTCAGGCTGCCGGACGGCGGCACCGGCTGGCTGGTGACGAGTTTCAGGGACGTCACCGCCGCCCTGGCACACCCCCAGGTGAGCGCGCAGCGGCACTTCCAGACCTCGGTCAACTCGGTCACCCTCACCCCCGAGGAGTATCTCGCCTCCGGATTCGGCACCTCCTTCATCGGGATGGACCCGCCGGAGCACACCCGTTACCGACGGCTGCTGACCGGGCAGTTCACGGTCCGCAGGCTCAAGTCGCTGGCTCCGAGCATCGAACGGATCGTGGACGAGTGCCTGGACGCCCTGGAGGCCGCGGGTCCGCCGGCGGACCTGGTGACGGACTTCGCGCAGCCCGTCCCCTCCCAGGTGATCTGCGCGCTGTTCGGCATGCCCTACCGGGACAGCGCGCTGTTCCAGGAGCGCTCTCACGTGATCTTTCGGATGGAGCGGGGCAAGGAGGAGCTGCTGGACGCGATGACCGGCATGGCGGACGACATGCGCGCCCTGGTGCGAAAGAAGCGCGAGAGTCCGGACACGAGTCTGCTGAGCGGCCTCATCGAGGCGGTGCCCGAGGACGGGACGCCGCTGACGGACGACGAGCTGGTGGCCGTCGGCAATCTGATGATGATCGCGGGCTACGAGACCACCGCCAATGTGATCGGGCTGGGCGTACTGGCCCTGATGTCCTTCCGGTCGCAGTGGGAGACGTTGCGGGAGCAGCCGGAGCTGGTCGACCGTGCGGTGGAGGAGATCCTGCGCTACACCACGGTCGGTCCCTTCTGCCTGCCGCGCACGGCAAAGGCCGATCTCGAGCTCGGCGGGCAGCAGATCAGGGCGGGCGATCCGCTCCTGCTGGCGACCGAGTCGGCCAACTGGGACCCCGCGCAGTTCCCCCGCCCGGAAGAGTTCGACGTGACCCGCCGCCCCAAGCGGCATGTGGCCTTCGCCTACGGCCTGCACCAGTGCCTGGGGCAGGAGCTGGCCCGTATGGAGATGCGGATCGCGTTCGGCAAGCTGGTGCGGCGGTTCCCGGAGCTGAGCCTGACCGTCCCGGCCGACCAGGTGCCGATGCGCACCGACATGCAGATCTACGGCGCGCACACGCTGCCGGTCACCTGGTGACGCCGGTCGCCCGGTGACGTGCGAAAGCCCGGGCCGGAAGGGTCGAAACCCTTCCGGCCCGGGCTTTCGCCCGCCGGGGTTCAGCCGGCCTTGTGCGCGATGACCGCCGTCTCCAAGCCGTCGAACAGGGGCAGCGTCGACGTCGAGGCGAAACCGGCGTCCGCGGCGTAGCGGCGGCAGTCGGCGACGGTGTACTCCGAGCCGCCCGGCGTCACGACCAGCAGGTTCAGGCAGCCCAGCAGGCCGGTCGCGTGGTGCCTGCGGTCGTCGTCGATCATCCGGTCGTAGAAGATCGCGACACCACCGGGCTCGACCGCTTCGAAGGCCCGGCGGACCAGGGTCTCCCGCTGGCCGTCGTCCCAGTCGTGCAGGATGTGACCGAAGATCAGCACATCGGCCGGCGGGATCGGTTCGTTGAAGAAGTCGCCGGTCGTGAAGCCGATGCGGCCGGTGGTACCGCGGCGCCGCATGTGCTCCTCGAACAGCTCGGCGAGTTCCGGCCGGTCCAGGACCGTGCCCTGCAGGTGCGGCTGTGCCTTGAGCAACGTGGCCGCCAGGTTGCCCCGGGCGCCGCCGACGTCGACGAACGTCCCGTGCCGGGTCCAGTCCAGGCCGGCCGCCAGCTCGGCGGCGATGTGGGTGTTCCAGGCGTCCATCGCGGCGATGAAGCTGCGCCGCTCGTCGATGTCCTCGTAGAGCCGCTCGAAGAAGTCCTCGCTGTCCCAGCCGATGTACGGCTTGCCGGTGCGCAGGCTCTCGGTGAGCCCTTCCCAGGCCCTGAACAGGTGTTTGCTGGCCTGCCGCATCCAGCCGCCGATGTAGCTCTCGCGGTTCTCGTCCAGGAAGTACGCGGTCGTCGGAGTGTTGCGGTACCTCCCGTCCTCCCGCTCCAGTACCCCGAGCGCCACCAGGGCGTCCAGGAAGTCCCGCGAGGAGCGGGGGTGCAGGTCCAGCGTCGCGCGCAGCTGTTCCTCGCCCGCCTCGCCGTCGCCCAGCACGGTGAACAGGCCGATCTCGACGGCCGTCAGCAGGGTCTTGGCACCCCAGAAACCGGTGCCCAGTTCGATGAGCGGCCGGGCGTTGAACGGGACGGCGGGGCTGTGGTCGTCAGTGGAGGCGGTCATCTTGGAGGGATCCTTCCCTGGGTGCGAGGACGGTGGTGGCCGGGGCAGGGCGCATGGGGCTCACCAGGTGAGCGGGAGGGTGTCCGGGCGGGTGAACGCGCGGTTCGCGCTCCAGCTCAGTTCGTCGTGGGCCACGGCGAGCCGGAAGGCACCGAGCTGGGTGAACAGCTCGTCCAGTACGACGGTGAGTTCGATCCGGCCCAGGTGCGCGCCGAGGCAGTGGTGTATGCCGTGCCCGAAGGCCAGATGCGGGTTGTGTGTCCGGGTCAGGTCCAGCTCCGCGGCGTCGGTGAAGACCTGTTCGTCGCGGTTGGCGGAGTTGATGCAGGGCAGCACCGCTTCGCCCGCCCTGACCTGCACCCCGCCGATCTCCATGTCCTCCAACGCGATCCGGATCGGGCCGACACCGCCGCCGGCCTGCGAGAAGCGGAGCAGCTCGTCGACGGCGGCGGGCAGTTCGCCACGCCGCTCGAGCAGTCTGCGCACGGTCTGTGGCCGTTCGGTCAGGGTGAGCACGCCGTGCGCGATCTCGGAGGTGGTGGCGTGGTAGCCCGCCATCAGCATGGTTTCCGCGAACGCCACCAGTTCCTCGGTGCTCAGCGAGTCGTTCTCGTCCCGGGCGGCGATCAGGACGGTCAGCAGGTCGTCCGCGGACTCGCGCTGCTTGGCGGCGATGAGCTCACCCAGGTAGCGGCGCAGTTCGGCGGCGGCGGCGCCGACCTCGGCCATGGAGTGGGCGCTGACGCTGAGCATCACGTCCGTCCAGCCCTGGAAGAGCGTGTGGTCCTGCGGCGGCACGCCCAGCATCTCGCAGATCACCGTGAGGGGCAGCGGCTGCGCGAGGTGCTCGACGAGATCCGCCGGCGGGCCGAGCTCGACCATCCGGCCCACCATCTGCCGGGTCAGTTCCGTCACCCGCGGCCGGAGCGTCTCGACCTGACGGGTCGTGAACACCCGGCCCACCAGGGCGCGCAGCCGGGTGTGCTCCGGCGGGTCCATCACGAAGATCGACTTGGAGCCGGAGGCCACCGGAAGGAGCCTGGGCGCGTCCGGCCGGGTGATCGCCTCGCGGCTGAACCGTGGATCGGACAGCACCTTGCGCACCTCCGCGTGCCGGGTCACCAGCCACACCTGGTGGCCGTTGGCCAAGGTGGCCCGGGCGACCGGGCATTCGGCGCGCAGCCGGCCGAACTCGTCCGGCGGAAGCATCGGATGCTTGCTGGTGAACGGGAAGCGGAGCGGTTCGTCGGTTCGTGTCATCGGTCCTCGCCTTTCTCCGGGGGCCCGGCCCGGGTCCCGCGCGCGAAACGGGGGGTCCGGGGGTACCGGGGGCTGACAGGTGGCGGACGGCCCGGAGCGGGCCGCGGACCGCGGCGGCCCGGGGACGGCCGTCCCGCGCCGGCAGCATCACCGGGAATCCTCCCGGGCTCGGTGATCCCGGGTGGAGGCTCACACCCGGGGCTCGGAGCCGGCTCGACCTCGGCTGGACACGCCGCCGCCGGAGGGCGGGCGCGCACCGGGGGCGGGGCGGGCGGTGGGGACTCCATCGCGACGCGAGCACGGCTCGGGCGCGGAGCTGGAGCATCACACGTCATCCACCGTTCGGGAGCCCTGGGGGACGTCGTGGCCGAACACCGTACCGCCCTGATCACGGGGGCCAACCGAGGCCTTGGCCGGGCCGTCGCCGCCGAACTCGCCGATCGTGGCCTGCGCGTCCTTGCGACCGCGCGCGACGGCCGGGCCGCCGTGCGCACGGCCGAGGAGCTGGGGCCGCGGGTCAGCGGCCACGAACTGGACGTGAGCGACCCGCGCAGCGTGCGCCGGGCGGCCGGGCGGCTGCCCGCGGTGGATGTGCTCGTCTGCAACGCCGGAGTGCTGCTCGACGGCGGCCGGGACGTGCTCACCGAGCCCCTGGAGCTCGTGCGGGACACCTTGGAGGTGAACCTGCTGGGCGGCTGGCGCGTCGTGCAGGCGTTCGTTCCGGGGATGGTCCGGCGCGGCTGGGGCCGCGTGGTGTTCGTCTCCAGCGGCACCGGCTCCTTCCGGCTGGGCCTGTGGGCCGGCGCACCCGCCTATTCGCTGTCCAAGGCCGCCGTGAACGCGCTCACCACGATGCTGGCCGACCGGACGGCGGACACCGGAGTGCTGGTGAACGCGGTCAACCCCGGCCGGGTGCGGACGCGGATGGTGCCCGATGCCGAACGCACGGCCCAGGAGGCGGCGGTGGACATCGCGGATGCCGCCACGCTGCCGGACGGCGGCCCCACCGGGGCCTTCCTGCGCGACGGGGAGCACCTCGGATGGTGACGGGCGCGTGCGGCGGCCGGGCGGAGCGATCCGGCCGGGTCGGTTCCGTGTCCCCTGCGGCCGGCTTGATCGGCCGGACCCGGCCCCGGGGCGTTTCTTTCGGATCGGGTCGGATCGGGCCGCGGTGTCCGGTGCGGTGCGTCGCGAGGCGGAGCGTGATCCGCGTACCGGGCGTACCCGGGTCGTGCGACGACGCCGTGAGGCGCCGTGCCGGGCGCCGCGGACCCGGGTCGGTCCGAAAGAAAGGCCCTAGCCGGCGCCGAGTCCGAGCTGTCGGACCAGGAGGGCGAGTTGGTCGGCGAAGCGTTCGATGAATTCCGGGGATTGCGGGTCCTCCCCGCACACGCCCGCGATGACGTGCGGAAGGGTGACGGGGGCCATCGCCGCCGCCATCAGCATGACGGTCAGGCAGGCCGGGTCCATCTCCTTGGGCAGAGCCCCGGCCTTCTGCCGTTCACGGATGTCGGACACGGAATCCGCGAGGCGCTCGGTGCGGGGCGCGTGGTCCGGGTCCGCCTCGGGGCCGGTGTACTCCAGGCCGCCCCAGGCCAGCAGCCGCATGCCGTCCCGGTTCTCGAGCGCCTCCAGCACATAGCGGCGCAGTTGCTCGGGCAGCGAGGTGCCGGGTTCGACGAGTGTGCTCGCCCGCTCGCCCCAGCTGTCCGACATGGCCCGGAACAGGCCTTCCTTGCCGTCGAAGTAGTAGGAGATCAACTGCTGGTTGACGCCCGCCCGCTTGGCGATCGCCGCGATGCGGGCGCCCGCGTAGCCGTGTGCGGCGAACTCCGCCACCGCTGCGTCGAGCACAAGCCTGCGTGTGCGCTCCGGGTCACGTTGCCGCTCCGACGGCTTCGGGGATCGGCGGGGCTTCGACACAGTCATGTCCGAACGATACACACAAGTAGCCGAATCAATCGACAGAACAGCTTAATCAAACAACTGGTTGACACAGTCGATTCGATCATTGATTGTGAGTTGCGGGATTCCGCTGTCCGAGCGAAGGAGTAACTGATGGAGAAGCACCCGCTGCGGTGGTGGGCGCTGGTGGTATGTGTCCTGGCCGTGCTGGTCGACATGATCGACAACCAGATCGTGGCCGTGGCGCTGCCCGCCATCCACCGTGACCTGGACGCGGGAGAGGCCGCGATGCAGTGGATCTCCGCCGGCTACGCCCTCGGGTTCGCCCTCACCCTGATCCTCGGCGGCCGGCTGGGCGACCAGTACGGCGTCAAGAGGATGTTCCTGACCGGCATGAGCGTCTTCACCCTGGCCTCGCTGTCCGCCGGGCTGGCCCCGGAACCGGGCCTGCTGATCGCCTCCCGGGTGGTGCAGGGCATCGCCTCCGGGCTGATGGTGCCGCAGGTGCTGTCGTTCATCCACACCGAGTTCGACGAGACCGAGCGCCCCAAGGCCATGGGCCTGTACGCCGGTGCCTTCCCGCTCGGCGGGCTCCTCGGGCCGCTCCTGGGCGGTGTCCTGACCGAGGCCGACCTGTTCGGGTCGGGCTGGCGCGCCATCTTCCTGGTCAACATCCCGATCGGGGTGGCGGGTCTGCTCGGCGCCCTGGTGACCATGCCGACCCGGCCGGGTTTCCTGCGCCACCGGCTGGACTTCGGCGGTCTGGCGCTGCTGACCGTCACCGGGTTCGCCGTGTTCTATCCGCTGGTGCAGGGCCGTGAGCTGGGCTGGCCACTGTGGTCGATCGCGCTGATGGTCGCGGCCGTGCCGCTGGCCGGCCTGTTCGTGCTGCACCAGCGCCGCCAGGAGGCGCGCGGCGGCGAGCCGATGGTCCCGCCGTCCATGATCCGGGTGCGCAGCCTGTCGTCCAGTCTGGTCGTGATGCTCACCACCCAGATGGCGATCGGGGTGTTCTTCATGCTGACCCTCTACCTGCAGCTCGGGCTCGACTTCTCACCGGTCCAGGCCGCGCTGTCCTTCGCCCCGGGGGTCATCGGCATCGTCCTCGGCAACGCCCTGTCCATGAATCTGGCCGCCAGGATCGGCCGCTCCTTCGTCACGGTCATGGTCGCGGTGCTGGCGGCGAGCCTGGCCTCCATCGCCCTGGTGATCCACGCCGCGGGGGACGGTCTGAACGTGTGGCACATGCTCGGCCCGATCATCTTCTTCAGCTTCGGCATCGGCGGCGTGCTCAACGCGCTGTTCGGCACGGCGTTCGCGCAGATCCAGCCGCAGCAGGCCGGTGCCGCCTCCGGTCTGGTCAACACCACCGCCCAGGTCGGCCAGGCCTCGGGCATCGCGCTGTTCGGCACGGTGTTCTTCTCCCTGCTGCCCGATCACGGATACGAGACCGCCACCGTCAGGACGTTCATGGTGAGCATCGGGGTGACGCTGGTGGCCCTGGTGCTGACGGCGACGCTGCCCAGGCGGCAGCCGGCCGAGGACAAGGCGGCCGCACCCGATCCGTCGTCCGCCCCGGCCTGACCGAAAGCCGTGGACACACGCAGGCGGCCGCCCCGGACCGGGGCGGCCGCCTGCGGCGCTGCTACGCCGTGCGGCGCCGCGGACCGGAAGGGACGGGGGAATCCGCTTCTCCGGTGGTGTCCGCGCCGACCGCGTGGTCGATCAGGACGGCCGCGTCCTTGTCCCCGTCGCCCGCCGCCACGACCGCCTCGAACCGCTCCCGCACCGCCTCGAGCACGGGGAGCCCGGCCCCGGCGTCCTGGGCCGTCGCCAGGGCGATCCGCAGGTCCTTCGCCATCAGGGCGGAGCGGAAGAAGGCCGGTTCGAAGGAGCCGGACCGCATCAGCCCGGCGCGAAAGCGCAGCACCGGGGAGCTGAAGCCGGTGCCGGCCACGATCTCCAGCAGCCGGTCGCGCTCCATCCCGTCCCGCACCCCGTAGGCCACGGCCTCGGAGAGCGCGGCGACCTGCGCGCCGAGCATCAGGTTGAGGATGAGCTTGAGGGTGGTGGCGGAGCCGGGGGCGCCCATGTGGACGACCTCGGAGCCGAGGTCGTCCAGAAGCGCGCCGACCCGCTGGACGGTGCTCTCCTCACCGGCGGTGTAGATGCGCAGTTCGCCGGCGCGAGCCTGGAGGGGGTTGCCGACCACGCATGCCTCCACCCGGTGCAGGCCGAGTGCGGCCAGCCGGGACGCCGCGGCGCGGGCATAGCCCGGGGACACGGTGGAGGTGTCGACCACCACCGTGCCCGGGTCCAGCTCCGGCACGAGCTGCCCGAACAGCACCTCCTCCACGGCCTGTTCGTCGGCCAGGCTGAGCAGGAGCAGTTCCGCGCCGCGCGCCGCCTCGGCGGGGGTGGCCTCGGCGCGCGCCCCGAGTGCGACGAGCGGGGCGGCCTTGTCCGCGGTGCGGTTGTGCACGGTCAGGGCGTGCCCGGTCTCCAGCAGGCGGCGGGCCATGCCACCGCCCATGTTGCCCAGGCCGATCACGGCGAGCCGGTCAGTCATGATGCTCCTCGGTCGAAGGTGCGGCCTGCGCGGGCAGGTCGTGCACCACGCGCGTGACGGTCATGCCGCCGCCGGTGCGGAACGGGGCGAGGCGGCGGCGGTGGGTGACGTGGGCGTCGCTGCGCTCGAAGGCGCGGAAGCCCGCCTCGTCCTCCCAGTCGGTGATCACGTAGTAGACGTCGTGCTCGTCCTGGCTGCGGACCAGGTTCTGGCCCCGGTTGGCCGGTTCCCCTGCGATGAGACGGCCGACCTCCAGCCAGGTGCGCTCGAAGGAGCCGGCGGCCTCGGGGCGGATCTCCATGCGCAGGATGACCCGGCAGCCGCCGGTCTGGGTCTGGGTCATGCCGGGCAGCCTTGCGGCACCGCTTCGAGACTCGCTCGGGCCCCGGCCAAGGGGGGCCGCCGCTCGACCGCGCCGCGAGGGGGAGGCCGCAGGGTGGACGGCGTCCACGGAAGCGTGACACGGCATTCGAGTGGGGGCGGGCATGAAGGTCCTGATCATCGGCGGGGGCGTCGGCGGTCTCTGCCTGGCGCACAGCCTGCTGCGTGCCGGCGTTCCGGTCGAGGTCCACGAACGGGACACGACCCCGGAGGGCCGCCGGCAGGGGTATCGGCTGCGGATCAGCCCGGAGGGAGAGCAGGGCCTGCGCGCCTGTCTGCCGCAGGAGCTGCAGGATCTGCTGGTGGCCACCGCCAACCGGCGGGAGCACGGCGGGCTGGCCGCCTACGACGAACGGCTCGAACCGCAGTGGGCACCGACGGTCCCGGATTCGAGGGGCGAGGCCCCCGACAGGATCGACGCGGTGGACCGGGTGACGCTGCGCCGGATCCTGCTGACCGGGCTGGAGCGGGTGGTGCGTTTCGGCCGCGACTGCCGGGACGTGGAGTTCCTGCCCGACGGGCGGGTGCGCGCACATTTCGCACAGGGCGACCCGGCCGAGGGCGACCTGCTGGTCGCGGCGGACGGCGCCGGTTCGCGCATCCGCGCCCGGCTGCGGCCGCAGGACCGGCCGAAGGACCTGGGCGTGCGCACGGTCTTCTCCCGGATCCCGCGCGCCGCGGCGCACAGCGCAGGCCTTCCGGAGGTGCTGCGGGACCGGTTCTCCTATGTGATCGGCTCGGACGGACACCACCTGGGGCTGATGCCGATGGTGTTCCGCGAGGCCCCGACCGCGGCGGCGCGGCGGCTGGCCCCGGCGGCGCGTCTGACGGACCCCGAGGACTACTACATGGCCGTGTTCAATGTGCATCGCGGCGATCTCGCCCTCCCGGACGAGGAGTTCTTCGCGCTGTCCGGGAAGCAGCTGAACGCGTTGGTGACGCAACGGACCGCGGGGTGGCACCCGGCGCTGCGCGGGGTGTTCGACCACGCCGACACCGAGCAGTCCTTCGCCGTGGCGCTGCGGGCGACCGTCCCCGTCGAGCCCTGGGAGCCGGGGCCGGTGGTGCCGCTGGGGGACGCGGCGCACACCATGCCGCCGTCCGGCGGAGTGGGTGCGAACACGGCGCTGCGCGATGCCGCGGGGCTCGGCCGGGCACTGTCCGAGGCCGCGGCCGGCCGGGAGGATCTCGCCGCGGCGCTGGCGTCCTACCAGCAGGCCATGGCCGAGTACGCCGAAGAAGGGGTGCAGCTGTCGCTGCGGATCGCCAAGTGGTCGATCCCGGCGACAGAGGTACCGGCCTGAGCCGGGCACACGCGAAGGGACCGCGCCGTGCCGGCGCGGTCCCTTCGCGTGTGCCACGGTGGTGCTCAGGGACTCCAGTCGATGTCCGTGGAGCCCTTCGCCATCTGCAGCGACATGGTCACCGCCGCCGCCGCGTACGAGGCCATGGCCGTGCCGTAGGCGCGGGCCGCCTCGGTGACGGTCTGCGCGCGGCGGTCCACCTTGCCCAGTTCGCGGCACAGCAGTGCGGCGTCCTGGACCGCGGTGTTCGCCCCGACCCCGCCGGAGGGCGGCATCGCGTGCACCGCGTCGCCCAGCGGGATGACACGGCCCGGCTCCCAGGGGCGCACCGGCACCGCGGCGCGCAGGGCGATCGGGTGCGTGTCGGGGGCCGCCGCGTGGTCCAGCAGGGCACGCAGGTCCGGGTGCCAGCCGGCGGTGCGCGCCCGCAGCAGGGCGAGCAGCTGCTCGCCGGTCATGGCGAAGAACGCCTCGTCGGACACGTCCAGGGCATCGCGGTGCAGGTTCAGCACCGTCGTGTAGTAGTCCTCGGTGTCCACCGCCACGGGCGCCCCCGGGGGCCGCGAGGTGCGGAACGTCATCGGCAGCAGGCCGAAGCTCACACCGTCGCAGGCGGTGACGGCGCTGAACCGGTCCTGCAGGAAGTCCGGGAGACCGCTCTTGACCACGGCCTCCCTCGGGACGCGCGAGACGATCGACCGCACCTTCAGGTCCCGGGGGCGGTCCTCGTCCCCGGGCCGGCACCGGGCGCGCACCGCGGAGTCCACCCCGTCGGCGGCCACCAGCACGTCGCCGGTGTCGGTGGTGCCGTTGGCGAAGTAGGCCCGGACCCGGCCGTCCTGCGTCTGCTCGAGGCGTTCGAAGGAGCTGTCGAGGACGACCGTGTCCTCCAGGCCGGTGAAGAGGATCGCGCGCAGGGCGGCCCGGTCGACCGCGTCCACCCGGCGGTCCTCGGCGACGTCCGGCTCGTTCATCTCCCACACCGGGGACAGGTGCTCGTCGAAACCGGCGATGCCCTTGTCGTACGTCATCGAGGTGGCGACGAGCAGTTCGTGCAGGTGGTTCGGCAGGCACGCGCGCAAGGCCTCGTCGCCCTCCGGGGTGATGCGCAGCCGGTAGCGGTCGGCGGAGCCGGGGACGTGGGCGTCCCGCTCGTGCACGGCGACGTCGATCCCTTCCCGCCGCAGCCCCTGGGCGAGGCTCAACCCGCCGATACCGGCACCGATGACCAGCACCCGCAGGCGTTGGCCCGGGTCCCGTCGGGTCATGCTGTTCTCCCTTGTCTCGTCGGGGGTGTGTCCGGCTACCGGACCGGGGGTCCGGTGTAGGCGCCGATGTTGGGGGCGGTGTCGGGGATCGGGTTGCCGAAGAAGTCCCGGCCGCCGTCGCCGGCCACGGGGACCCCGGCGCGGAGCGCGGGCGAGCCGGCGCGGAGCCGGTATCCACGGGTGTCGGACAGGCCGGTCGCCGTGCCGGGCGCGACCAGGCGCGGGTCACCGGTGCGGGCCTGGGAGTCGCCGGAGGGCGGTGTGGTGATGTTCTGGTACAGGTTGTGGTCGTAGACGCCGTGGGGGTCGTTCCAGCCCGCGCCGGCGGACCGGCCGACGAAGATGTTGTCGGTGAAGTTCAGCTTGTTGTCCGTGTAGTTGGCCACCATGCGCTCGGCGACATCGCTGTAGACCGTGTTGCCGTAGAAGTCGACGCCGCCGGACTCCAGGCAGATGGTCGTGATGACGCCGACGTAGTCCCGGCCCCCTTCCTCGAAGAAGTCGGGGAACCAGCCGTTGGAGTTGTCGTTCTGGCTGATGTTGTAGCGGACCACGGTGTTGTCGCTGGGACGCCCGGCGTCGGAGCACACGACGAGCATGCCGCCCTGGTTGTTCGCGCTGAAGTTGTACTCGAAGACCGTGTCCGAGTTGGCGTGTTCGGTCATGAACGCGGCGGACGGCAGCGCGTCGTGGCCCGCGCCGTCGGTGACCACGTTGTGGCTGAAGACGGTGCCGTCGGAGTTGAACGCGCTCATGGCCGCGGTGTAGGACGGGGCCCGCTCGGCCCATCCCCTGACGGTGTTCCGGGCGACCAGTGCGTCCTTGCCGTTCTGCACGCCGACGGCGTCGCCACCCAGGTCGGACATGTGGTTGCCGACGATCCGGAGCCGGGTCATGGGCAGGTAGGTGGTGCCTCGGCCGTCCGGGTACCGGGCGCGGCGCTCCCAGTCGGAGTAGGTCATGACGCCCTGCCGGTCGACGTGCCTGACCGTGTTGCCGGTGATGGTGACGTCGTCGAAGGCCGTCGGGGTCCGCGTCCCGCCGGCCTTGAGGATGATTCCGCCGCTGACGTCGGGTGAGTGCGGACTGGCGCAGTCGCACCCGTTGACGTCGTGGACGTGGTTGTCGGCGATGACGATGTGCCGTGCCGTGCCGAAGTCGGTCAGCCGGACGTAGATGCCGATCCGCAGCTCGTCCGCGGCCGGCGGGGTCGTACCCCAGTTGGACACGTCGAGGTCGCGCACCTCCCAGTACTCGACGTTGTCCAGCAGGACCGCGGCGAGCGCCCCCTGCCCGGCGATCGCCGGCTTGGCCCCCTTGCCGTAGGCGTCCGTGGCGATGGGCCGGGCCGCGGTGCCCGAGCCGTGCGGGGCGAAGGTGCCCTCGCACCGGGTTCCGCGCTTGAACAGGATGCGGCTGCCGGGCGTGAAGGTCACCGAGTTGGCCTTCCGCAGGGTCCGCCAGGCCTGTGCGGGGCCGTGCCCCGAGGCCGAGTCGCTGCCGCCGGCGCAGTCGAGGTAGTACCGGTTCCCGGAACGCTCCGGCGCGGACGCCGTGGCCGCCGGAGCGCTGAGCGCCGTGACCGCGATCAGCGCTGCCGGCAGGCAGATCCTGCGTATCCAGCCGGATCTCATGGTGTGTTTCCTTCCTCCACGAGCTGGGGTGCAGCCCGCGGCACGGGCCGGGCAGGATGCTGGCAACGCCGGCTCGCACCGGACTCGGGACACCCTCGAAGCCGCGGGCACGGCACTCCCGCGTTCCCCCTTGCGCGAGCCGCCCCGGCGTCCTGGTCCGCCCGCCCGGTGCCGGGGTGCGCCGTCCGCAACCGTCGCGGCCACGGCTCCAGGACGTTTTGAGCCCGGCGCGAGCGGGCGTTGCCAGCATCTGCCCGGGCCGTGCCACCGGCCGTGGCACGGCCCGCCGCGCGGGAGGAAGAACACCATGACAGCGGTGCACCCCATGCCGGCAGCCGCGTCCTGTGCGCCCCCGGCCCCCGGTGCACCGGCGTCTTCGGCCCCGACGGATCGAGGACCGCGGCCCGCGCCGGGCGGACCCCGGCCCCGGACGCGGGTGGTCGCGCCGCGGTTCCGGCCTCCGCCGCGCCGGCCTCGTACGACGCCGCGTCCGTGCTGGAATCCCCGCCGAGAAAACCCGGAGTGAGCATGACTGCGAGTCCCGCATCACCCACCATCGGCCACGTCTTCGCCACGGTGGCCAAGGAGCGCGCCGACCATGCCGCGGTGGTCGCCGACGGCGTCCGGCTGAGCTACCGTCACCTGGCCGACTGGGCCGGCTCGGTCGCCGCCCGGCTGTCGGACCGGCTCGCGCCCGAGGAACTGGTCGCGATCTGCGCCCCGCGCTCGGCGGCGACGGTGGCCACGATGCTCGGCGTGGCGCTCGCCGGGGGCGCCTGCCTGCCGCTGGACCCCAACGCCCCGGAGCACCGGCTGCGCGCGCTGGTCGAGCAGAGCGGCACCCGCACGCTCTTCGCCGCACCGCAGGCGGCGGCCCGGTTACGCGCCGTCCTCCCCGCGGACGTGAGAGTGCTGGAGACGGACGCGGCGCCCCCCGCGCCGGTGGCCGCGTGGACGCCCCGCGACCGCCCCGACGGCCTGGCCTACGTCGTCTACACCTCGGGCAGCACCGGGCGGCCCAAGGGTGTGATGGTCGAGCACCGCTCGCTGCTGCATCTGGTGCGCGGCGCCACTGTGCGGCTGTCCCCCGACGATGTGGTGCTGCAGCTGGCGCCGCTGTACGTCGACCCGTCGATGCTGGAGGTCTGGGGCGCCCTGCTCAACGGGGCGACCCTGGTCCTGCCCGAGCAGGCGCAACCCAGTGTGCACGAGATCGGCCACGCGGTACGCGTGCACAAGGTGACCGTGCTCCGGCTGGCCGCACCGCTGTTCCGGCTGGCCGTCGAGCATGTCCTGGACGATCTGCGCGGACTGCGCCTGCTCATCTCCGGCGGTGACCGCGCCCACGTGCAGGCGGTGCGCACCGCGCTGCGCGCCCTGCCCGGCTGCCGCGTCGTCAACGGCTACGGGCCGACCGAGACCACGGTCTACGCCTGCTGGCTCGAACTGGACTCCGCGCTCCAGTACGACCGGAGCTGGCCGTCGGTGCCCATCGGCCGTCCGGTGGCCGGCGCCGTCGCCCATGTCCTCGGCCCCGACCGGCGGCCGGTGGCGCCGGGGCAGGACGGCGAGTTGTGCATCGGCGGGCCCGGGGTGGCCCGCGGCTACCTGGGCCGGCCGGAGCTGACGGCCCGGCAGTTCATCCCCGAGCCCGGACATCCGCAGCGCAGGGCGTACCTGACCGGGGACCGGGTGAAACTGCTGCCGGACGGCAACCTCGCCTTCCTGGGGCGTCTGGACGACCAGGTCAAGATCCGCGGCCACCGGGTGGAACCGGGCGAGACCGAACACGTCCTCCTGCTGCACCCGGCCGTGCGCGGGGCGGCCGTGGTCGCGCACGGCGACGAGCAGGCCCGGCAGCTCACCGCGTACGCCTGCCTGGCCGACGACGCCCGCATCACCCCCGACGACCTGCGCGCCCACCTTGCCGCACGGCTGCCCGACCCGCTGGTCCCCGCCACGGTCGAGGTCCTGGCCGCCCTGCCGACCACCCCCAACGGCAAGGTGGACCGCAAGCTGCTGGCCGAGCGCGGCGCACGGCAGCAGGCGCCCGCCGCACGGTCCGGACCGCGGCCGCCCGCCCCGGACACCACCGCCACCGAGCGGTTCGCGGCGGCACTGTGGCACGACGTGCTCGGCGTGCCCGTCGACGCCGACACCGACTACTTCGCCGCGGGCGGCGACTCGCTGGCCGCGATGACCCTCCTGGCCCGCCTGGAGCGCGAACGCGGCGTGCGCATGTCGGTGGCGGAGTTCTTCGACGCCGCCACCGTGCGCGCCTTCGCCGCCCGTGTCGACGCGGCCCGCCCGGCCGGCCCGGCCGCCCCCCGCACCGGCCGCCGGCGTCTCCCCCTGCTGCCGGGCCAGCAGGGCATCTGGTTCGAACAGCAGGCCGTCCCGGGCGGGCGGTACACCATCTCCCGCACCTTGCTGGTCCGCGGCCCGATCGACGTTCCCGCGCTGCGGACCGCGCTGACCCGGCTGGGCGAGCGGCAGCAGGCCCTGCAGATGACGGTCGAGGAGGACGTGGACGGCTGGTGGCAGTGCGCGACCGCCGACCCGGGCTCCGGGGTGCGCCACGTGGACCTCGGCGCACTTCACGAGGCCGGCCGCGACGACCGGGCCCGCGAGCTGATCGCCCGGTCCGCGGGCGCCGACGCCGTCCTCGGCGCGCCCCTGCTGCGCACCCTGGTCGTCACGCTCGCCCCCTCGCGCACGCTCCTGCACTTCGACCTCCACCACGTCATCTCCGACGACTGGTCGCTGGACGTCTTCCTCTGCGAGCTGTCCGCCCTGTACACCGCGCAGCTCACCGGCCGGTCCTGCGGACTCGCCCCGTTGTGGCTGCCGTACGCCGACTACGTGCTGAGCGCGCTGGAACCGCAGCCGCGGCGGCTTGCCGAGGCCTGCCGGTTCTGGAAGGAGTCCCTGGCCGACGGTGCCGCCTCGATCGACCTGGTCGCCGACCGGACCCGGCCCGCCGTGCTCAGCGGCGAGGGCGACCGGGTGCGGGTGCGGATCGGCGAGCGGCAGGCCGCCCGGCACGCGGCGACCGCCCGGCGGCACGGCATGAGCCGCTACATGTTCTGCCTGGCCGGGGTGTACGCCGTGCTGCTGGCGTACACCGAACGTGACGAACTGTGCCTGGGCAGCCTGGCCACCGTGCGCGGCCAGGCGGGCACCGAGCAACTCCTCGGTTACTTCGTCAATCTGCTTCCGGTGCGTGTCGACGCCGGCGGCGACGTCACGGTGGACGAACTGTTCCAGCGGGTCAAGGACGCCTGCCTCGCGGCCCACCGGCACCAGGAGGTGCCGTTCCAGGACGTCTGCCGGACGCTGGGGCTGCCGGGAGCCGCACGTGGCTCGACGCCCTTCCAGGCCGTGGTCAACTACCAGCAGCGGCAGCCCGACGCGCTGGACCTGGCGGGCAGCCCGGTCGAGCCCTGGCCCGTGGACACGCCCGGCACGGCCAAGTTCGAGCTCTCCTTCGCCTTCCGCGAGTCGGGCGCCGGTGTCGATCTGGAGCTGGAGTTCAGCACCGACCTGTTCGGCCGCTCCCGGATCAGCCACCTCGCCGACCAGCTCGCCACCGTGCTCGACCGGCTCTGCGAGGACGACGGGCCGCTGAGCGGGCTGGACATCGAGCCGCCCGCGGCGGTCCGGCCGCTGCCCCTGCCCCGGCGGCCGGCCGGCGGCACGCTGCACACCCTCTTCGCCCGGCAGGCCGCGGCCCACCCGGACAGGACGGCCGTGATCGGTGACGACATCACCCTCGACTACGCCGCGCTGGACCGGCTCAGCGACCGGGCCGCCACCCGGCTGACCGACCACGGGGTGCGGCCGGGAGACCGGGTGGCCATCCTGCTGGAACGCTCCCCGAAGCTGATCACGGCGATCCTCGGGGTGCTCAAGGCCGGCGCGACGTACGTCCCGCTCGACCCGTCCTACCCGGACGAGCGGCTCGCCCACACGGTGCGCGACGCCGAGGTGCGGGCCCTGGTCAGCAGCGGCAGGACCGGCGGGCGCGCCCTCACCGGCGTCCTGGCGCCGGTCCTCGACATCGACCGGCTCACCGCCGGTGACGGCGAGGTCTCCCTGCCCGTGAGCGGCGCGCACGACCCGGCGTACATCATCTACACCTCGGGCAGCACCGGCCGGCCCAAGGGCGTCGTCGTCTCCCACGGCGCGGTGGCCAACACCCTGCAGGCCTGCCTCGCCCGTCACCCCTTCCGCCAGGACGACGTATGGCTGCAGCTCACCTCTCCGGGGTTCGACGTGGCCGCCTTCGAACAGTTCATGCCGCTGATCTCCGGCGGCACCCTGGTCTACTGCGACGACGCGACCCGCGGCGACCGGAGCGCCCTGACCCGGATACTGCGCGAACGCGGGGTGACCGTCATGGTCACCGTGCCCTCGCTGCTGCGCGCTCTGGACCGGCCCGACCTGGCGGGCGTGCGGATCCTGGTGGTGGCCGGGGAACCGGCCGACATCCACGACACCCGGCACTACGCCCACGACCGGATCGTGATCAACGGCTACGGCCCCACGGAGGCCGCGGTCCTGGCCACCACCTACCAGGCCGCGCCCGGCGACCGGCTGGCCCGGGTACCGATCGGCACCCCGCTGGCCGGCACCAGCGGGCACATCCTCGACCGGCACGGGCGGCCCGCCGCCGTCGGCGTGCCCGGAGAACTGTGGCTCGGCGGCGCCGGGCTGGCCCACGGTTACTGGAACCGCCCGCAGGAGACCCAAGAACGCTTCACCACCGTCCCCGCGTTGGCCGGCGGCGAACGGCTCTACCGCACCGGCGACCGGGTGCGCCGGCTCCCCGACGGCGGCATCGACTACCTGGGGCGGCTCGACGGACAGATCAAACTGCGCGGCTTCCGTATCGAACTCGGCGAGATCGAGGCCGTCCTGGCCACGGTGTCCGGGGTGAACGAGGCGGTCGCCGTGCTCCTGGGCGCCGCCGACGACGCCGAACTGGCCGCCGCCTACGTCGGCACCGCCTCGCCCGAGCAGGCGCGTTCGCACCTGGCGCGGCTGCTGCCCGCCTACATGGTGCCCACGATCCTGACGCCCGTGCCCGTCCTGCCCACCAACAGCCACGGCAAGGCGGACCGCCGGGCACTCACCGCCCTGCTGGAACAGCACCGACACCTCGAGGCCGACGCGGCACACCCCGCCGAGACGGCCGACGACACCGAGCGCGGCGTCCTCGAACTGTGGACCCAGGTCGCCGGGGAACGGGTGCGCTCCCTGGACGACGACTTCTTCACGACCGGAGGCGACTCCCTGCGCGCCGTCCGGTTGCTCGGCGCGATCGAGCGCCGGTACGGCCGGCGCGTCGCCCTCCGCGACTTCCTGGAGACGCCGACCGTGCGCGCCCTCGCCCGGCAGCTGTCCACACCCTCGGACACCGGACCGAGCGCCCCGGTGGGCCCGCAGGACGCCCGGCTCGCTCCGGCGATCGTCTTTCCCGTCCCCGCCCCCGCTCCCGCGCCGGGCGAACCGCTGCTGCTGACCGGGGCCACCGGATTCGTCGGCGCCCATGTGCTGTACGAACTGCTGCAGCGCACCGACGCGCCGGTGCTGTGCCTGGTACGGCAGGACCCGTCCCGCATCGGCAAGGCCCTGGACCAGTACGGCCTGGACGTCACCTCCCACAGCCGGCGGATCATCCCGGTCCCGGGAGACCTGACCCTTCCGGGCCTGGGGCTCGACGGAACCCCCTGGGAGCGGGAGATACGCCAGGCCGCCGCGATCTTCCACCTCGGCGCCCGGGTCCACCACGTATCCGGCTACCACCACCTCGTGGCAGCCAATGTCAACGGGACCGCCGAACTGCTGCGCATCGCCGCCGAGGGGCGGCCCTCGCGCTTCCACCACATCTCCACCCTGGGCGTCTTCCGTGACGACCGCGCGATCCGCACCATCGGCGAAACCACCTCGACCGCGGACGAGAACCATCCCCGCGGCCGCGGCTACGCGGCCAGCAAGTGGTCCGCCGAACGACTCGTCACCCAGGCCGTCGCCAAGGGCGCGCACGCCCGCCTCTACCGGCTCGGCCGGGCCCTGGGCAGCACCACGACCGGGATGTGGAACCAGGACGACATGCTCACCCGGCTGGCGATGACCTCCGCCGAACTGGGCTGCTATCCGGACGACACCCGTCTGTCCTCCGCCGCCCTGGCCGTGGACACCATGGCACGCGCGCTGGTCGCCCTCGCCCTCGCCGAGGACCATCCCGGCGCCGTCTACCACCTGCACCACCCGCGCCCCACCGGACTCCGGCAGCTCCTCGCCCCCTACGAACGGCGCTCCGGCCGCCGTGTCCGCCCCGTCACCCTCCCCGCATGGGTGCACACCCTGGCCGACCACCCCGAACTGCCCGCCTACGTCTACCTCGAACACCTACGCGACCCGGGCTCCGGCACCCTCCACTACACCAACGACTCCACCGTCACGCACCTGAGCGGACTCGGCGTCACCCTGCCCGACCTGGACCCGGAACTCGTCGAACGGTGGTGGACGGGCGGGGGGACCGTCACGGGTTCATGACACTCCCGGGTTTCGGCACTTCCCGCGTCCGCGGAGCCCGGCTCGGGCGGTTCATGGCTCAGCGCTCGGAGCAGGACGAGTCCACCGGACACAGCGGTGGCTCCCTGCGCTCCCCGAACACCCAGGACGGCACCTGCCCGGTGGGCCCGCCCGATCCACGCTGTGCGCGCGGTGGCCACGTCCTGGGCCGATGTGCCGCCTGGCGCGCTTTCCGGCACCGAGCGGTAGTGGACCTGGCGTCGAGCGTTCTCGCGGACGCTCGGTCTCCTCAGCTTGATCGGCGCCGTCGACCTCTACGGTGCCGGCCGCAACGAGGAGCCGGTGGCGGGTCCTCGGGTTGCGGTGTGCCGCTGAGCCCCGCGGTGTGGTGCGCAAGTCCGTCGGCCGAGGCGAGAAGGAGCTCTGGACCATGGCGAACGATGTCGTCGGCCGGGTGGTCGAACTGCGGGCGATCCGTGCGCAGGCCCTTCGCGGCCCCGGTGACAAGGCGACCGCGGCGCAGCACGCCAAGGGGAAGCTCTCGGTACGGGAGCGGATCGGGCTGCTGCTGGACGAGGGCTCGTTCAACGAGGTCGAGCAGTTGCGCCGGCACCGGGCGAGCGGCTTCGGTCTGGAGGCCAAGCGGCCGTACACCGACGGTGTCGTGACCGGCTGGGGCACGGTCGAGGGCCGCACGGTCTTCGTGTACGCGCACGACTTCCGGATCTTCGGCGGCGCGCTGGGCGAGGCCCACGCCACGAAGATCCACAAGATCATGGACATGGCCATCGCGGCCGGGGCGCCGCTGGTCTCCCTCAACGACGGCGCGGGCGCCCGCATCCAGGAGGGCGTCTGCGCGCTCGCCGGCTACGGCGGCATCTTCCGGCGCAACACCCGCGCCTCCGGCGTCATCCCGCAGATCAGCGTCATGCTCGGCCCGTGTGCGGGCGGCGCGGCCTACAGCCCCGCGCTGACCGACTTCGTCTTCATGGTCCGCGAGACCTCGCAGATGTTCATCACCGGCCCCGACGTCGTCAAGGCGGTCACCGGCGAGGAGATCACCCAGAACGGCCTCGGCGGCGCCGACGTCCACGCCGAGACGAGCGGCGTGGCGCACTTCGCGTACGACGACGAGGAGACCTGCATCGCGGAGGTCCGCTACCTGCTGTCGATGCTGCCGCAGAACAACCGCGAGAACCCGCCGCAGATACCGTGCACCGATCCGGCCGCACGCCGCGGCGAAGCCCTGCTGGACCTGGTCCCCGCGGACGGCAGCCGCCCCTACGACATGACCGAGGTCATCGAGGAGCTCGTCGACGACGGCGACCACCTGGAGATCCACGAACGCTGGGCCCGCAACATCATCTGCGCCCTGGCACGGCTCGACGGCCAGGTCGTCGGCATCGTCGCCAACCAACCACAGGTGCTGGCCGGGGTCCTGGACATCGAGGCCTCGGAGAAGGCCGCACGCTTCGTCCAGCTGTGCGACGCGTACAGCATCCCCCTCGTCACGCTGCTGGACGTCCCGGGCTTCCTGCCCGGCGTCGACCAGGAGCACGGCGGAATCATCCGCCACGGCGCCAAACTCCTCTACGCCTACTGCAACGCCACCGTGCCGCGCATCAGCGTCGTCCTGCGCAAGGCCTACGGCGGCGCGTACATCGTCATGGACTCCCACTCCATCGGCGCCGACCTCACCTACGCCTGGCCCACCAACGAGATCGCCGTGATGGGCGCCGAGGGCGCCGCCAACGTCATCTTCCGCCGCCGGATCGCCGCGGCACAGGACCCCGAGGCAATACGGACCCGCATGGTCAAGGAGTACAAGGCCGAACTGATGCACCCCTACTACGCGGCCGAACGCGGCCTGATCGACGACGTCATCGACCCCGCCGACACCCGCGAGGTCCTGATCCGCTCGCTGGCGATGCTGCGGGCCAAGCACGCGAGCCTGCCGTCGCGCAAGCACGGCAACCCCCCGCAGTGAGGAGAGTCATCCGTGACCACCCTCGGCCTACGGATCGAGAAGGGCGAGGCCACCGACGAGGACCTCGCCGCCCTCACGGTCCTGCTCCTGACCCGTGCCGCGCGTACCGCCCCCGGCGGCGCGTACCGCGCCCGGAGCACCACCAGTTGGCGCCCTCACCATTTCCGTGCTCCGAACTCCTGGCAGGGCTGACGCACGACCACGCCGAAGGCGCTCGTACCGTGAGGAATTGCGCGAGGCCGTCGGCGACGGCTCCCGGCGTCGCGGAACTCGACGCGGAGGGCCAAGCGGCCGCCCTGAGGGAGAGCCCGCACCGGTGTCGACGTCACCCATCGGCCTCGGTTTCCGGCCGTCCCTGCGCGGACACAGCGGACACAGCGGGACGGGGCAGCGGTGACGTCCACCGCTGCCCCGTCCCGCTGCGCCTGTGCAGGCCGGGCATCACTCCCACTCGGTCTTCGGGAGGGCTGCCGGCGACGCCGCCAGATCGCTCAGCAGTCCGAGCTCGACCGCGGTCAACGGCAGATCCGTGCGCACGTGCTCCGGATGGCTCGGTCCGGGCCCGCTCAGCGGCCGTACCGACAGCCCGCTCGGCGCGCCCCGCCCCGTCGTCCTGGAGAGCAACTCCCGTACCTCCGGCACCGCGAGATACAGCGAGCCCGCCCCCACCAGAGCCCGTGCCACCCCCTTCGAGAGCCTTCGCGGAATCCGCCACCACGAGCCGAATTCGGGCATCCCCTGCCTCCCGGCGACCGGTGAACCGATACGGCCCAGCGTGGACAGCGGCGCTCGGCGAACGCTGGACGCCCGCATGTGGATGGATTGAGGCGGCCGGCCGGCGCACAGCCGCCGAGCCGGCGGTCTTCTCGGCGGTGCTGGGCGACGAGCCACGGCTGCGGCTGCCGAAAGCCGTCCGTGAGCAGCTTCTCACCCTGACCCGCGGCCGGTACGAGACGGGCGCGGCCGAGCAGTTGCGGCGGCGGACCGGGACGTCGGGTCCTGCCGTCACCGCTCCTGCACAGGACGGCGCATACGCCTGGGAGTCGGCTCGGGTCCTTCGAGTTCGGCCTGCCGGACCCTCCAGCCTTCGGAGTCGGCCTCGAAGTGGAACCAGGTGTCTTCCTTTTCCTGGTGCTGGTCGCCGGTGCTCACAGCTCGATGCTGCGGCTGGAGGGCAGGAGGGTGACTTCGACGCCGGGCGCCCGCGACGGCCACGACGCGGACCCCGATCCCGGCCGTCAGGAAGCCGTGGAGCCCGGGGCTTTCGTGCACGACACCCGGACGTGCCCGCTGTCGGCCGTGGCCCATGTGAGGAAGATCCGCAGGATCTTGCCGGGCAGCGGACGGCCCGGCATGCCCGGTGCCGGTGCGTCGCCGCCCTGATGGGCGTCGCGTTGTTCTTCGGTGGGCGGGGTGCCGTCGGGCAGGCCGGAGGGGAAGGGGAGGCGGAGGCGGGCGCACCGGACGTCGATGCCGAGAGGTGAGGCGAGGCCGGCTCCTGTCTCCGGGTGAGGCACGTGGCGCGATGACGCCTGCTGAACACCACCTGGGGACGCGCGCTGCGTTGACCGCTCCGTGGATCAACGCTCGCCGTTCTCCGGGGCACGACTGAGCAGGACGTGTGTGGCGGCCAGTTCACGGTATGCCGGGCTGGTGGCGAGAAGTTGGTCGTGCCGTCCGGAGGCCACCGTGCGGCCGTCTTCGAGGACGACGATCCGGTCGGCGTGCTGAACGGTGGACAGGCGGTGTGCGATGACGAGGACCGCGCAGTCGCGGGCGACGGCGCTGAGCGCCCGGGTCAGAGCCCTCTCGTTGACGGTGTCCAGATGCGAGGTGTGCTCGTCGAGCAGGAGCAGCCTCGGACGGGCGAGCAGGGCGCGGGCCAGGGCCACACGCTGGCGTTCTCCCGCGGAGAGAGTGCCGCCGCGATCGCCCAGCCTGCCGTCCAGACCCCCGGTCAATCGCTGCACCACGTGGTCGAGCCGGGTCAGTCGTACCACGCGGAGGATGTCGTCGTCCGTGGCGTCGGGGGCCGCGTAGGTGATGTTCTCCCGGAGCGTGCCCTCCAGTACGTGGGTGTTCTGATCCACGAGAGCGATACCCGCCCGGCACTGTTGGCGGCTCAGGCCCGTGGTCGGACGGCCGTCGAGCCGGATGGTTCCGGTGTCGGGGTCGTAGAGGCGCGCGACCAGGGAGAAGAGTGTGCTTTTGCCGGCTCCTGAGCGGCCGACGAGAGCCACGAGTCCATGGCGCGGCACGGTGAAGGTCGCCCCGCGAAGGACTGGCCGGTCCGGGACGTAGGCGAAATGGATGTCGGTCAGTTCGAGCGCGGGGGTCGCGGAGAGCGGGGTGGTCGACGGTGCGCCGGGGCCCGCGTGGCCGGGCCGCTGCGCGGGTTCCTCGGGGAGGTCGAGGACCTCGTCGATCCTCAGGTACGCGCCCGCCCCACGCTGGATCAGGCCGATGGCGCGGAACACCGACGACAGGGGCATGACCAGGTACGACGCGTACAGCAGGAAGGCGACCAGGTCTCCCAGCGAGTCCGCTCCACCACTCCCGACCCGCATGCCGCCGATGACCAGAACGAGCAGGAAGGAGCCCTGGACCGCGAGTTCGACGGCGCTGCTCATGACCGCGGCCAGTTTCGCCGTTTGTACGCCGGACCGGTAGGCCGAGTCCACCCGCTCGCCGATGCGGTGCGCTTCGCGTTCCTCGGCCCGGTACACCCGGACCACCGGCAGGGCGCCGAGGGCGCGTTCCAGTTCCGCGGCGACGGCGCCCAGGGAAGTCTGCACGTGCTCCGAGGCCACTCGCATGCCTTTCAGGAGCGTGGTGACGACGGCTGCGGCCAGGGCCACCGTCGCCACGACGAGGAGCAGCAGCAGCGGGTCCAGCCACAGCATCAGCAGCAGTGCCCCGGCCGAGACGAGGCAGCCGGTGAGGAGATCGACCAGGGCCTGGGAGACGACGTCCCGCAGCAGAGTGGTGTCGGCGGTGACGCGGGAGACGAGGTCGCCGCGGCGGTGCCGGTCCACTTCCCGCATCTCCAACCGCAGCAGCCGCGAGACGAGTCCGTGGCGCACCGTGCGGATCACGCCCTCGCCCATGCGGTCCAGCAGGAACCGGCCGGTCGCTCCGGCGGCGGCCTCCGCGGCGAAGAGCACGGACAGGAGCAGCAGGAAGGGCCACAGCGCCTCGCCGCGGGCGCTGGAATTCACGACGTGCTTGGCGACGAGCGGCTGGGCGAGTCCGAGGGCCGACGCGGCCAGGGTCAGCCCGGTCGCTGTGGCGATACTGGAGCGGTGCCCGGACGTCAGACGGAACAGGGCGGCGACGGAACCTCCCGTCGTCTGCGACGGCCGTGTCATTCACGTCCCCGCACGCCGCACCGGAGCCACGGTCACCAGTCGTGCGAAGTAGTCGTCCGGGACCCCCTCGCCGATGGGGCGGCCGTCGGCCTCGATCCAGGCGTGGGCGCTGAACGGCGGCACCTTGCGCACTCCGGTGCACCAGGTGGGCCAGGCGCCGTGGATCCGGCACAGCAGGGCCGCCCCGAGCGACCGGGGGAGGCAGCCGCGTGGCCCCGCGCAGCGCAGGCTCACCGCGCACAGCGCCTCACGGGCCGCCGCGGCCTGCGCGAGGGTGGCGGGCCGCGCGCCACGACGGACCCGCTCCAGTACGGCGCGGATATGACGCGGCGGCAGGAAGGACAGCATCAACGCGGGGACCAGGACGAGGCGAGCGGCCAGTCGCCGGGCGAGGGGGACTCCGGTGGGCCGGTCCAGGGCGCTGGGAGTGGTCATGAGACCAGCCCCGCGGACCGGAGGTCGCGTACCAGTGCCGACACGTCCTGCTCCGCGTGATCGCGGTCGATGTCGAACCGGGCGACGAGCGCCGTGACGGCGGCCGCCTCGTCGCCCTCGGTCATGAGCATCCTCACCACCAGTGCGCCCGTGGGGTTGAGTTCCCAGTACTCACCGGTGCGCTGGTCGAGGAGCACCGTTCCGTACTCGGTCTCCGCGGTGGAGACGTCGGTGCCGAATCGGAGCGTCACGGGATCGGTCCCTTTCTGCTGTCTTCCGTCATCCGACGGCGGATCCGGGACGCGGGGCGCGGTCCCGGGAGCGCAGCCACACCTCGCACGCGACGGTCGAGTAGAGGATCGCGTCGCGCAGACCAGGCGCGGAGGGCCGCTGCGCGAGCCGGCGCAGTTCCCCGCCGTCCACCAGGCCGAGGCTTTCCAGCCTGGAGTCGGTCCACAGAGTCATCAGGTCGCCCCGGTGGCGGCGCAGTCCGTCCGACGCGTCCATCGAGGCCTCCGCCTTGTTGGCACGCCGCAGGCACTCCTCCGGAACGACACCGCGCATCGCCTCGCTGAGCAGCGGTTTGTACCGCCATGGCGTGACGCGTTCGTCCGGCCGTACCGCCAGGCACGCCTCGATCACGCGGTCGTCCAGGTACGGCGACGCCATCGGAAGTCCCGCTCGGGTCGCCATCCGCTCCCACTGGCGGAGGATGCGCGTGCAGGTGCGGATCAGCTCCAGGTCAGTGTGCATGCCGCGGTCCGCGTGCAGCGGCTCGGCCTGTGCGGCCGAGTCCAGCAGGGCTCGGCGGGCGAGCCGTTCCGTCTCGGAGGTCATCCAGGGAAACAAGCGGGGTGACATCCCCCAACCGAGGCTTGCGGTCACCGAGGACTGCGGCATCGGAGCGCGTAGCCGACGGACGGAGTCGGCCAGCCAGCCGGAGTACGTGCGGGAGTCGGCGAGGGCACGCGCCGTCCCACCGAGCGGCCAGTTCCACAGGGCGCGAAAGCCGCGCAACTGGCGCAGCGCGAACAGCGGGCGGGTGCGCAGCAGTCCGTGGTAGTACGCCTCCGAGCACCAGGCGACGTGGTCGCCGCCGATGCCGGTGAGGTGCACCCGGCTGCGGCGTGCGGCCAGCCACGGCAGGTGCTGCAGGACGCGCGAGCGGTCCATCACGCCGATGGTCGGCTCGTCGAGCAGGTCGTCGATGCCCAGCAGGTCCGAGTAGACCAGGGCCGAGGCGTCCGGGTCCCAGACGGCGTGGTCCACCTTCGGCAGGTGCTGTGCCGCCTGCCGGGCCCACGCCAGGTCGGTGTCCGCGGGATCCCGGCCGGGCCAGGTCGCCGCCACCACGGAGGCGGTGGAGCGGGCGGCCAGGAAGCAGACGGAGGTGGAGTCCAGTCCGCCGGACAGGTCGCAGCTGACCACACCGCCCGGCCGGGTCCGGACGTCCACGGCCTCGGCCAGCGCCGTGCGGACGGCCGGCGCGCCCTGTGCGAGGGTGCGGGTCGGCTCCGGTGGCCGCCACCAGCGTGAACTGCGGACCCGGTGTCCGTCCGCGGAGATGAACAGGGCCTCCTCCGGGGAGACCGCGTCGACCCCCTGCCAGACCGAGGTCTCGTACAGCGGATGCGGCACGGGCCACAGGAGCCGGGCGGCCAGTCGGCCGGTGTCCGGCCTGCTCCCCAAGGCCTCGGCGAGCAGGTCCGCGCTCGTCGCCGCCACGCGGACGCCACCGATCCGGGCGTGGAAGACCAGCCGCAGCCCGGAGGCCGTGCCCTGCATCCTGAGCTGCCCGTCGTGGGTGGCCACCAGATGGAAACTGCCCGGCACGGACCGGGCCAGGGCGTCGAGTTCAGTGAGGTCGCGCATGCGTGCGGCCTGGCGTTCGAGCTGTTGCCGGTCGGCTGCACACCAGCCGACGGCGGCCAGGGCCGTTGTGCCGGCCCGGGCCGAGATGATCTCCGTGCCGGACCAGCGGCCGATCAGCCAGGGCCGGCCCGAGGCATGGGTGAGGACACACGTACCGGGGTGGCGGAAGAACCGGACCGCGGCGGCCGCCTCCTCGCAGTCGGGAAAGACAGCGAAGTGGGCGTCGCCGCGCTCCGGTTCCGCACTCTCATGCATGGGGGACATGGAGTTGCTTTACGTACCGGCCGCCGTCAGTTCTTGCTGAGGATCAGGCGGTCGTTGCCGCTGCGCTGCAGCAGCCCGGTCTTGCGGCGGAACGACCCCAGCCGGACGAGCGTGGGGGCCTCGTAGGCCTTCTTCATGTCATCACCTCGGTGTGAGCGGTGCCGTCGGCCTTCCTCGCGTCCAACGGCGGTGTCATCAGCTAGCGGGGCGGCACGAGGCACACACAAGACGCGCGATATAAGTCGTATTAGACGACTTGAGATGTTTGATCTGCGCCCCGTTCACCCCCGCCGGTCGGCTCCCTCGGATTCAAAGGGGGTGGCGCAGGGAGGCGATCGCACAGCAGATACTTCATCACCTGCACGAACGGCCGGAGCGCCGGCCAGGAGGGACGACCGGACGGTGTACGCGAGGGGCCAGGGCGCCGCCTGGCGCACTGCACGCCGCCAACGCAACCACCCGTACCGGTCGCGGGTGCGGTGTGCCGGCCCCGCCGAACGACTTCCTTACCTGCAGTTCGTCAAGACCGTGTCCTGCACGGTCTGAAGAGGCAGGCGGCAGGCGCCTCGGAACTTGCTCCACGAGGTCCTGCCAGGAGGAAATTCCTGTTCCGTCAGCCCCTCCGGATTGCCCGGCGGCCGCCCCATGCGCTCCCCCGCGGATCGCGCAGAGCAGGACGCAGACGCGCCGGACCCGTCGCGGACAGGTCCCGCGGTCCGGGGCGCGCCTGCACCCGCCCCTTCCCGTCTCCGTTCTTTTCTCCGACCTGGTGGGGTGTGGGGGTGTGCAGGGGGATGTCAGCCCTCGTGGTGTGCTCCTCCCCGGGGTGCGTGCCGTGTGGCGCTGCGGTAGGTGCAGATGCCCAGGGCGAGCATCCAGTAGCTGAAGACGGCGCCCATGAGGGCGGTCGTGCCCCAGCCGTTCGCCGCGTAGAAGTGCGCGGGGGTGTTGCCGAAGAACAGGGACGGTACGAAGAGCAGGTTGGCCCCCGCCAGGACGAAGGCGGAGCGGCCGGTCCAGGGCGGCAGCAGCTTCGTACGGGTGATTCCGTAGCCCACGGCGGTCAGGAGGAGCGCGAGCACGAGGCGGCCGATCGTCCCGTAGAGGAGGTAGGTGCCGCTGACCGTGATGGTCGGGTCGACCGGGTGGTCGGCGACGATGACCGCGCCGGCTTCGAGCCCGCTGGAGACCAGGGTGATCGTCGCGTAGACCAGTCCGGCGGCAAGGGCCAGCGTGCCGGCCCATTCGTGGTCGGGGGCCGCCTGTCCGAGCAGTTCGCGGAAGACCGTCACCCACACGATCAGGAAAACCAGCGCGAAGATTCCGATCAGCAGTCTGGCCAGGACGTTGGAGTCCGGTGGCGGGCCGGAGTGGACGAAGTACAGGGGTACCTCGACGATGAAGGCGGTCGCGGTGGCGATGCCGGCAAGGCCCGTCAGGCGCCTGGCGGTGGTTTCGTTCATGGCTGTCCCCCTGGGGTGTCCGTGCGGTGGGTGCCTCGTTGGTTCGAGGGCGACGGCGACGGCGTGCGCTCCTGCTGCCGTCGTCCCTGTGATCACCCGAAGGTGTTCGGAACGTGCCGGGGCGGCGGGCCTGCGCCGTGCGGGCGGGGGCATGTGGTCCGGCGCCGGGGACAGGGCCGTGTGTGCGTGGTCGTCGTCTCCCCGTTCGCGTGCGGTCAGCCGCCGCCCATGCCGCCCTGCGCGGCGATCATGGTCGTCGGCAGCGCGCGTACGGCTGTCTCCAGGCCGGGCGCGAGGGTGGCGAGGCATCCCGTGCAGGCGTCGATACGGGCCCGGAAGGTCCTGTGGTCCTGCCGTGACACGACCGAGCGGATGCCGCCCGCCGCGGCCAGCGCCAGCAGCGCGGCGTCGGCGGCGGGGATCTCCCGCACGGGACCGTCCGCGTGCAGCACCGCGGACACGCGGGCGCGGAGCGCGGCGGGCACCGCGCGGTCCCGCACGACCGGCCGCCGTGCGCCGAAACGGGTGCGGGGCGCCTTCACCGTGAGGACCCCCGCCGCGGCGAGCCGGTCCTCCACCTGTGTCAGGGTCCGCTTCCGGTGGCGGCGCACGAGGTACTTCCAGCCGTGCCCGGCGGCGGCGTCGCGCAGAACGCCGTCCAGCACGGGGTCGCCGACGGGTTGCGTGCCGGACACGGTGACCGTGCCGTCCACCTCCCCCAGCCGTCCGCGCAGGGCGAGGTCGACCAGGGCCGCGGCACGGACCAGCAACTGCGTGCGGGAACGGTCGTAAGGGCCTTCGGCCCTGTCGTCGTGGGCGAGCAGATACATGAGGCAGGCCAGGTCGTCGATCACACCTCGACGTTATGGCCGGCCACCCCGGCCGCGGATCGGCCCGGGGAAGGGGCCGGCACTGGGAACACGGGAGGACGGCGGCCCGGCCTCCTCCTTGAGGAGGAGAGCGGGCCGTCAGGGCCGGCGCACCCGCACGAGGCCGTGGTCGTAGGCGGCGACGACGGCCTGCACGCGGTCGCGCAGGCCCAGTTTGCGCAGCACCGCGGTGACATGGTTCTTGACGGTGGCCTCCGACAGGCGTAGCCGTCCGGCGATCTCCGCGTTCGACAGCGCCTGCCCGATCAGGGTGAGCACCTCCCGCTCGCGGCCGGACAGGTCCCGCAGGGAGGGCGGCGGCGCCGGGTCGGGCGTGGTGCGCAGGAACCGGTCCAGGACGCGGCTGAGCACGGTCGGCGCCAGCAGCGCGTCGCCGCGCGCGGTCAGGCGGATCGCGTCGACGAGTTCGCCCGGGCGGATGTCCTTGAGCAGGAAGCCGCTCGCCCCGGCCCGCAGGGCGGCGACCACATGCGCGTCCACGTCCCAGGTGGTCAGCACGAGCACCCGGGCCCGGGCGCCCGACTCCGCGATCCGCCGGGTCGCCTCGATGCCGTCCAGGACGGGCATGCGTACGTCCATCAGCACCACGTCGGGCGCCAGTTCCCGCGTCAGCCGCACCGCCTCCTGCCCGTCGGACGCCTCGCCCACCACCTCGAGGTCGTCCCGGGCGTCGATGATCATGCGGAATCCGGTACGGACCAGGGCCTGGTCGTCGGCCACCACCACGCGCAGCGTCATGACGCGCCCCGCGCCGGCAGGTGCGCCGCCACCTCGAACCCGCCTCCGGGCAGCGGACCGGCGCGCAGGCTGCCGCCCACCAGCCGTGCGCGTTCCTTCATCCCCACAAGGCCGCGTTCCGCTCCGGCCGCGGCCGGAGCGCCGTGCGGTGTACGGCCGTTGTCGGCCACCGTGATCTTCACGCACTCCCCGTGGGCCGTGACGCGCACGCTCACCTCGTCCGCGCCGGCCGCGTGGCGCAGCGTGTTGGTGAGGGCCTCCTGGACGATCCGGTACGCCGCCAGATCCACCGCGGCCGGCAGTCCGTCCGCGGCGCCCTCCCGGTGCACGTGCACCGTCATCCCGGTCGCGCGCACCGTGTCGGCCAGCTCGTCCAGACGCGTGAGCGAGGGCCCCGGCTCCCGCTGCTCCCCGGCTCCCTGCGTCCCCGCCTCGGGTGCGAACGCGCGCAGCAGCAGGCGTAGTTCACCGAGCGCCGAGCGGGCGCCCGTCTCGATGGCCCGCAGCGCCCGACGGGCCTGCTCGGGCCGTTCGGCGAACACGTCGTCGGCCGCGCCCGCCTGAACGACCATCACCGACAGGGTGTGCGCCACGACGTCGTGCACCTCACGCGCGATCCGCGCACGCTCCTCCACCACGGCCCGGCGCATCTCCGCCCTGATCCGTTCCTGCTGCGCCCTGCGCCACTGTCCCGCGGTCCAGGCCAGGAGCACCGTCAGCAGGAGGACCGCCGCACCCGCAGGGCCGCCCGCCCCGAACGCCAGCGGCGCCGGCAGGCACATCGCGGCGAGCGCCCGCACCGAGACCCGCCGCGGCCTGGTGGCCGACAGCACGCACAACGCGACCTGCGCCGCCAGCAGTGCCCCCGTCAAGGTCACCGCGGGCAGCAGCGCCCACACCGCGAGCCCCGCCGCCGCGGTCACGGCCAGTACGACGGCCGGGGCGCGCGTCTGCCACCTCAGGGCCCAGGCCTGCGCGAGGACCAGGGCCAGGGCCACGGGCAGTCGCCGGCCGTGGTCCGTGCCGGCAACGAGCACCGAGGTGCCCAGGACGGTGAGCACCAGGCCGGCCGACCCCCACCACAGCGCCCGGGCCGTCCGGGGCGGCAGCGCGCCCTGCGCCTGCCCTGCGAACGCGTCGTGGGGCTGTCTGCTGCGGTCCACGCCCCGATCCTATCGGCGCGGAGCGGGCCGGGCCGTGGGAGGAAGCGGCCGCCCGCGGGTTCGAGGGAGTCGTCAGGGTGTGCGGGCGACCACGGGTGCGGGCCGCTCTCGCGGTGCCGGGCGTACAGCCGCGTGCGGCGGACGGTGCCGGATCACGCGGGCGGTGGCTCGGATGCGGCCCGGGCGGCGGCTTCGCGCGCCGTTCACCGTTCGGCGGCCACCGGTGCGGGCGCCGGTGTCGGGCGGCCGCAGCCGAAGGCCGCCTCCACGAAGCACTGGTCGTACGCCGCCTGCGCACCGTGCCGCAGGGCGCCGTCCAGAGCCGCCCGGGCCGGCGGGAGCCCCCGGGCCCAGCCCTCGCGCAGGAGCGAGACGACGAACCCGGCGAGGAAGGCGTCGCCGCAGCCCATCGTGTCGGACATGGAGGCGGGGTCCGCGGGGCGGGAGGGCGCGGTGGCCGTGACCGCACCGTCGTAGGCGATCGCCCCCTCGAGGCCGCGCGTGGCCAGCGCCATGCCCGCCCCCCGCCGCACGGCTTCGGTGAGCAGCGCACGCGTGGCGGTCTCGTCCAGGCCGGAGCACGACAGCAGCGCCAGGTCGACGTGGGGGCAGACGCGGTCCAGGTAGGCGGGGGTGCGGTACTCCTCCTCGTCGGAGAAGTCGAAGCTGACCAGCGGACCGGCCGCGGCCAGCCCGGGGAGCTGGGCCTCGGTGCGGGAGTAGACGCTGGAGTGCACGAGCGCGAACGACGCCGCGTACGCCGTCAGGCCGTCGTCCAGGGCGGGCCGCTCGCGGACGGTGCCGTCGTCGTAGCCGAGGAACAGCCGGTCGCCGTCGCGTACGTGCAGGGTGGAGACCGAGGTCCGGCCGGGGCGCACCGTGCTGCGGTCCACGGCGACGCCCTGCGCCGCCACGGACGTGCGCACGAAGGTGCCGAGGTCGTCGTCGCCGAACACTCCCAGGTAGGCGGCGTCCAGGCCCAGCCGGTGGGCGTAGACGGCGACGTTGACGCAGTTGCCGCCGGGGTAGTCGGTGCCGCGGTCCACGAAGCGGTCGACGGTGTTGTCACCGAAGCCGAGGACGTTCATCAGGGTCTCCCGAGGCGCGGGCGCGGCGTGCGGGGACGCCGCGCCCGCCGTGGGCGCGCCGGTACCGGCGCGCAGGGGTGGGGCGGGGTGGGGTGGGGACAGGTGGGCTGGTCGGCCGGTGGAGGCGGTCCGGCCTCAGTAGTCCATGACGCGGTAGTAGCGGCGCAGGTCGAGCGAGTGGTCGCGGGCCCGCTCCAGGTGCTTGCTGACCCGGTCCATCACGGTGTCCAGCACCAGCGGCGCGAGCAGCCCGCGGAACTCGGCGCTGATGCCCTCCAGGGCGTAGTCGCGGGTGTCGAAGACGGTGACGTCCTTGGAGACGCGCTTGGCGAACGCCTCGGCCCGGTCGGTCAGGGCCCGCGTCTCGTCCTCCCCCTGGAAGACGATCACGCTGGTGTCCGCCTCCAGCAGTTCCAGCGAACCGTGGAAGAACTCCGCGCTGTGCACCCGGGTGGTGCGCAGCCACTGCATCTCCTCCAGGATGCACATGGAGTACAGGTAGGTGAATCCCCACAGGTTCCCGCCGCCGATGAGGAAGTGGTAGTCGTTGTCCTTGTGGGCGTCGGCGAAGGCCCGTGCCACCGGCTCGGCCTGGCGGGCGACGTCCACCAGGATGCGCGGCAGGCCCGCGAGTTCGCCGGCCAGGCGCTCGTAGCCCTCGAACTCGCCGCGGCGGGACAGCAGCCGGCCCAGGAACAGCAGCAACTGGACGTCGAACGGCCAGGCCTTGGGCTCGGAGAGCAGCGTGACGTCGGCGCTCTGGGCGATCGGGGAGTCGGCGATGCCGGTGAAGGCGATCGTGTGGGCGCCCCGGGACCTGCAGTACTCGATGGCGCTGAGGCTGTCCTCGGTGGTGCCGGAGACGGAGGTGAAGACGGCGGCGGTGCGCTCACCGATGCGGGCGTCGCCGGAGACGACGAGTTCCGCGGCGACGGCGGCCCGGACGGGGAGCAGCGAGGTGCGCCGCGCGAGGTGCTCGTAGGGCCACATCTGCGCGTACGTCCCGCCCGCTCCCACCAGCAGGACGTTGTCGTACCCCTCGTCGACGAGCCGGTCGGCGACCTTCTCGATCTGGGGGCGCAGCGCCAGGAGGCTTTCCGTCTGGGAGACGAACTCGGCTTCGTTGAAGGACAGCAAAGAGTGCACGGTGATGATTTCCTTTGGGGGTTGTTCCGCACCGGCCGGCGTGTGCCGTGAGCCGGTGTCCGAGGGGCGCGGGGAACTCGGCCGGGTCGGGACCGGGCCGAATCAGGCCGCGCGGCGCCGGGAGAACAGGACGTTCGCTCCGGCGATGAGGAGGCCGCCGACGAAGATCAGCGTCCCCATGACGTTGACCTGCGGGGGCACGCCGGTACGGCTGGCGCTGTAGACCCACAGCGGGAAGGTGACCGTACGGCCGGCGTTGAAGCTGGTGATGACGTAGTCGTCGATGGACAGGGCGAAGCACAGCAGGGCGCCGGAGGCCACGCCGGGCAGCAGCATCGGCAGGGTGACCAGCCGGAACGCCGTCCAGGGACCCGCCCCCAGGTCGCGGGCGGCTTCCTCCAGCGTCGGGTCGTGCCCCGCCATGCGCGCCCGTACGGTGATGGCGACGTAGGGGATGCAGAACGCCACGTGCGCGATGACGACCGTCCAGTAGCCGCGGGGCACGCCCATGACGATGAACAGCGACAGCAGGGCGGCGCCG
This sequence comes from Streptomyces sp. V3I8, assembly GCF_030817535.1. Lineage (NCBI taxonomy): Bacteria > Bacillati > Actinomycetota > Actinomycetes > Kitasatosporales > Streptomycetaceae > Streptomyces > Streptomyces sp. V3I8. Next base: position 119,414 of record NZ_JAUSZL010000004.1, read on the forward strand.
AGGGCGATCTCGGGGGCCGCGATGGCCGCGAACATCAGCAGGTCCACCGAACCGCGGCCGCGGAAGCGGTAGCGGCCCAGCGCCAGTCCGATCGGGGTGCCCAGCAAGGTGGCGACCACGGCGACGATCAGGGCGATGGTGAGGCTGTTGACCAGCGCGGAGGTCAGGTTGGGGATGGCGAACAGGTGCCGGTACCAGTTCAGGGTGAAGCCCTGCCAGGTGAAGTTCACCTTGCTGCCGGTGTCGTTGAAGCCGAACAGGACCATGACGGCGATCGGCAGCAGCAGCCAGGCCAGTACCAGGAACGTGTACACGCTCAGGGTGGGCCGGCGGCGGGCCCTGCGCGGCCGTGGTGCGGCGGGCGCTTCGGGCGCCGCGGGGACGGTGTGTGTGGTCATCGCGCGGCCGCCTCCAGCACGTCGTCGGTGCCCAGGGCCCGGGCGTAGGTGAACACGGCCAGCAGCAGCGCGCCCATGAGGACGAACGACAGGGCGGCGGCGCCGGGGTAGTCGAGGTTGGTGAAGTACTCGGTCTGGATGATGTTGCCGATCATCGTGGTGGAGGGGCCGCCGAGGATGCCGGCGTTGACGTAGTCGGCCGAGGCGGGCACGAAGGTCAGCAGCACCCCGGCGAAGACGCCGGGCAGCGACAGCGGCAGCACCACACGCAGGAAGGTCCCCGTCCGGGAGGCGTACAGGTCGGTGGATGCCTCGACCACCTTGGGGTCCACCCGCTCCAGGGCGACGTACACGGGCAGCACCATGAACGGCAGGAAGTTGTAGGTCAGTCCGCCGATCACCGCGTAGGGCGTGGCCAGCAGGTGGAAGTCGGCGGAGAGCAGGCCCCAGTCCTTGAGCGGGCCGAGCAGGACGCCGTTGTCGGCCAGCACGACGTTCCAGGACTGGGTGCGGATGACGAAGGAGACGAAGAACGGCAGCAGGAGCAGGAAGAGGAACACCGACTTGTGCCGGCCGGCCCGGAAGGCGATCCAGTACGCCACCGGGTAGCCGATGAGCGCGCACGCGACGGTGGCGGCGGCGCCGTAGACCAGGGACCGCACGAGCTGCACATGGTAAGTGCGCACCACGTCGGCGTAGGTGGAGAAGTGGAAGGTCTGGCGGAAGCCGTCGATGAAGTCGCCGGTCTGCAGGGACAGCGACACCATCACGATCACGGGGGTGACGAAGAAGGCGGCCAGCCACAGCCAGCCCGGCAGGATCATCCAGTAGGGGGCCAGCGCGGCACCGGGACGGCGCCGTCGCCGCTTCAGGCCTGGTAGATCGGTTCGAACAGCGCGTTCCACTGCTTCTCCTCCTCCTCGTCGAGCACCCGCAGGTGGCGCAGTTTCGATTCGTCGGCCTCGGTCGGGAAGACCAGGGGGCTGGTGCTCAGGGCGTCGAGCACGGTGTGCTGCTTGCCGGTGGCGGCGGCCGCGTCGCGTGCGACGACCTTCTGCGCGGCGGGGACGGGGCAGACGAACTGCACGGTCTCGCTGATCCGCGCGGCGACCTCGGGCCGGTAGACGTAGTCCATGTAGGTGAGCGCGTCGACGGGGTGGGCGGCCGTCGAGGGGATGCAGAGGTTGTCGGTCCACAGCAGACCGCCCTCGTCGGGGATGACGAACTCCAGCTGCGAACCGCTCTGGTTGGCCTGGAAGACGTCGCCCGAGTACACCAGCGACGCCGCCAGGTCGCCGCGCTGCAGGGAGGACTGGTAGGTGGCGGTGGAGTAGGAGCGGACCATGCCGGCGTCACGCTGCTTGCGCAGCCAGGCCGCCGCCTTGCGCCAGTCGGCGTGGGTGGAGGTCTCCGGGTCGACGCCGACGGCCAGCAGGGCGACGTTGCCCATCTGCACCGCGTCGTTCCACATGCCGACCTTGCCGTGCAGCTTGGGGTCGAGCAGGTCCTGCCAGCTGGTGATCTTCCGGCCGACCCTGGCCGGGTCGTAGCCGATGCCGGTCATGCCGGACTGCCAGGGCACGGTGTAGACGTTGCCGGGGTCGAAGGAGGAGTTCTTGAACGCGGCGCCGCCGTACTGCGCGAAGGTGGGCAGCCGGCTGTGGTCGAGCGGGGCGAGGTAGCCGAGCTGGATGTACTTGGTCAGGTAGCTGTCGCCGCCGACGACCATCAGGTCGTAGCCGATGCCCTGGCCGGAGGCGAACTCGGGCTGGATCTTGCCGAACCAGGAGGCGCTGTCGTCGATCAGCTCGTCGTAGGCGACCTCGATGCCGCTCCGGCGGGTGAAGGCGTCGAGGGTGGGGTGCCTGCTCTGGTCGGTGGGGTCGACGTCGATGTACTGGGTGTAGTTGACGAAGTCCAGCTTTCCGGAGCCCTTCTTGCCGGTCCAGAAGTCGCTGACGGCCGCGGCGATCTCCGCCTTGCCGGTGGGGACGTGGACGCGGGCGCCGGGAACGCTGCACGCGGCGAGCGGGGCCAGCGCGGCGGCGCCGAGCGCGGCGCGCAGCAGACCGCGCCGGGTCAGGCGGCGCTCGGCCGGCCCGCGCAGCCGGGGCGCGGCGGGTGTGGAGTACTCGGACATGGTGGTCTGCCTGTCGTCAGCGCGGGGCGGGGGATGCCGCGTCCGCGGCGGCCGCCGTGGGTGCGGGTGCGGTGGTGAGCAGGTAGGAGTGAGCGGTGGCCCAGGAGAGCCAGACGGTGTCGCCGCGGGCCGGATCGACCGCGGCGGTGCCGTCGTTGGGCTGGAAGACGGTCATCTGCGCGCCGGTGGCGGTGTCCACCGTGTAGCTGGTGGAGGTGCCGAGGTAGACCACCTCCCGGACGGTGCCGCGGAGACGGCTGGCGGTGTCGGCCGGCCCGGTGGTCAGCGTGATCTTCTCCGGGCGCACGGTGAGCTCGACGCCGGCTCCCACGCGGTGGGAGCCGTGCAGCGGGACGGTGACGCGCTGGCCGTCGCCGAGGTCGAGCACCCCGGTGCCGGCGTCGGCGGAGGTCAGGTGCCCGCTGATCAGGTTGGAGGTGCCGATGAACCCGGCGACGAACGCGGTGGCGGGCCGTTCGTACACCTCCTGGGGCGGGGCGACCTGCTCGACCAGGCCGTTGTTCATCACCGCGATCCGGTCGGACATGGTCAGGGCCTCGGCCTGGTCGTGCGTGACGTAGATGAAGGTGATGCCGACCTCGCGCTGGATCCGCTTGAGTTCCAGCTGCATGGACTGGCGCAGCTTCAGGTCGAGGGCGCCGAGCGGTTCGTCGAGGAGCAGGGCGCGCGGGCGGTTGACCAGGGCGCGGGCGAGGGCGACGCGTTGCTGCTGGCCGCCGGAGAGTTCACGGGGGCGGCGGTCGGCCTTGTCGGTGAGTTCGACGGTGCGCAGGATCTTCTCGACCCGGTCGCGGATCTCGTCCCTGGGTACGCGCTTGCGGCGCAGTCCGAACGCCACGTTGTCGGCGACGCTCAGGTGCGGGAAGAGGGCGTAGGACTGGAACACCATGTTGATGTCGCGTTTGTTGGCCGGTACGCCGACCATGTCGCGGCCGTGCAGCAGGATCTGTCCGCCGGTCGGCTCCTCGAACCCGGCGATCATCCGCAAGGTGGTGGTCTTGCCGCAGCCGGACGGGCCCAGCAGCGAGAAGAACTCGCCCTCGCCGATGGAGAGGTCGACGCCGCGGACCGCTGCCGCGTCCCGGGCGCCGCCGAAGTCCTTGACCACGTCGACGAGGGTGATGGCCGGGCCTGTGGCCGATGGCGGCGAGAGGGTGTCGGTTGCCATCCGTGGGACCTCCGGTGTTCGGGACGGGAGCGCGGAGCGTGGGTTCGAAACGGGAGCTTCGAAACGGGAGCGCGGAGCATGGGTTCGGGACGACCGTGCGGCTGGGCGTGCCGTGGTCGGCCCGGTAGAGGCAGGCGGGCAGGCGGGCAGGCAAGTGGGTGGATGCCGGTGCCGTCGGCAGATTTTGATAACGTTACCAACGAGCTCGTACCTTACCCACCGCCAGCCGCTGTCCGTCAATGGTTGAATGGCGCCGGATTTCATCGACCCGTCCCTCGGTGTCCGCCGAGCCGTCACCCGTGAAGAGACCGCCCATGCCGAACACGCCACGGCCGCCGCGTCGCGTCACCCTCCCCGACGTCGCCCGGCACGCCGGCGTGGGGCAGGCCACCGCCGCCCGGGTCCTGGGCGGGTACGGGTCGGCGAGCGCGGCCACCCGCGAACGCGTGCTGGCCGCCGCCGCCGAACTCGGCTACAGCACCAACGCGGTGGCCCGCAGCATGATCAGCGGACGCACCCACACCCTCGGCGTGGTCGTCGCCGACGTGGAGAACGCCTACTTCGCCCGGGCGGTGCGCGGGGTCACCGACGTCGCGGCCAAGGCCGGCCTCCAGGTCGTCCTCGCCAACAGCGACGAGGACGGTGCCACGGAGCGGTCCGCGGTTCAGCTGTTCATCGAGCGGCGCGTGGACGGTCTGGTCGTGGCGCCCGCCGCCGCCGACCACGAGCATCTGGACCGGGCCGTGGCCTCGGGCGTTCCCGTGGTCCTGCTGGACCGGGCGCTGAGCGGTGCCGCGCTGGACACGGTCGTGGTGGACAACCGCGGTGCCGCCAAGGCCGCGGTGAGCAGGTTCACCGACGAGGGACACACCCGCATCGCGGTCATCACCTCGGCCTCCCCCGACGAGAACACGGCCCTGCTGGCACCGGGCGCGGACATCTGGACCACCACCGAGCGGCTCACCGGCTACCGGCAGGCCCTGCGCGCCGCCGGTGTCCCGCGCGAGGCGGAGCTGATCCGGCACACCGGATACGACCGGGCCTGGGCCCGCTCCGCCGTCCTGGAACTGATGACCTGCGAGGGCCGGCCCACCGCGCTGTTCACCACCGACAACGTGGCCACGCTCGGCACCCTGGACGCCCTGCTCGACCTCGACGCCCGCATTCCCGCCGACGTCTCCGTCATCGGCTTCGACGACGCCGAGTGGGCCACGCTCGTGCGGCCCCGGCTGAGCGTGGTCGGCCAGCCGGTGCAGGAACTGGGCGGGCTCGCGGCCGACATCCTGGTGCGCCGCATCAACGGCTCCACGGCCAGGCCGCGCCGCCACACCCTGCGCACCACCTACGTGCCGCGCGAGTCGACCGGTCCCGCCCCGGTGCGGGTACGGCGGCTGCGGGCGCCGGGAGAGTGAGGGCGTACCCCTCCCCCGCCCATGCCCCGGGGCCGGACCGTCGCGGGCGGGCGCGGATCACCGGCCGCGTGATCACCGTGCGTACAACCGGTCCAGTGCCGACCGGCTCTCGTCGTCCGCGGCGCGGCAGATCATCAACCGCTGGTCCGGATCCTGGAGCGGCACGAGCACTTCGAAACGCACCGCGATCACACCGGCGCCGGGGTGCCGCATCACCTTGCTTCCGCGGCCGTTGGGCTTGATGTCCCGCTCGGCCCACAGTCGCGCGAACTCCTCGTCGTGCGTGGTGAATTCGGCGATGAGGTCGGTCAACGTCCGGTCCTCCGGATGCGCGGCCCACGCGGCGCGCAGGTGGGCGATCCCCTCCCGTACGACGCGTTCGCGGTCGACGTAGAACTCGCGTATCTGCGGATGCATCAGGCACAGCCACATCGCGTTGCGCTGCAGCGGCGGCAGGGTGTCGAAATCCACCAGCAGCCCCGCCATCTCGGCGTTCCAGGCCAGGATGTCGTAGCGGTGGTTCATCAGCATGGCAGGCAGCGGCGACAAATCGGCGACCAGCCCCGCCAGTGGTGGCGCCGCGGTGGTGACGGGCTTGTCGGCGTTGCGGGGACGCTGCCGGGTCAGGTCGAAGAGGTAGGTGCGTTCGTGGGGGGCCAGCCGCAGCGCCCGGGACAGCGCCTCCACCACGTCCGCCGAGGGCCGCAGCCCGCGGGCCTGCTCCAGCCGCACGATGTAGTCGACGCTGACCCCGGCCAGTTCGGCGACCTCTTCGCGGCGCAGTCCCGGGGTCCGCCGGAACTGCCGGCGCGAGGGCAGGCCGACGTCGCGCGGGTCCAGGCGTTCGCGTCGGGTGCGCAGGAACGCGGCCAGCTCCTGTGTCGCGTTCACGGTGCGGGTCGTCATGCTTGATCCAACAGACAGGGTAGGAGCGGTGTTCCCAGGAACCTCTTTCCCTTACCCCTGGCCCGTGGCGGTCGCAGTCTTGCTCCCGACGACGGATCACAGGCACAGGAGGACACGATGTCACTCACCCTTGACACCTACCGGCTGCTGGGCCGCTCCGGGCTGCGGGTCTCACCGCTGGCACTGGGCACGGCGACCTTCGGCACCGAATGGGGCTGGGGCGCCGAGCGGGACGAGGCGCGCAAGCTGCTCGACCTCTACCTCGAGCGCGGCGGCAATTTCGTCGACACCGCGAACACCTACACCAACGGCAGTTCCGAGCGGCTGCTGGGCGAATTCGTCCGCGACAGCCGCGAGAGCCTGGTGCTGGCGACGAAGTACTCGACGCTGCGCCGGCCCGGCGACCCGAATTCCGGGGGCCCTCACCGCAAGAACCTGTTCGCGTCGGTGGAATCCAGTCTGCGGCAGCTGGACACGGACTACATCGACCTGCTCTACCTGCACGTGTGGGATTTCAGCACACCGGTCGAGGAGATCCTGCGCGGCCTGGACGATCTGGTCCGGCAGGGCAAGGTCCTGTACGTGGCGATCTCCAGCGCTCCGGCCTGGCAGGTGTCGCGCATGCAGGCGATCGCCGACCTGCGCGGCTGGTCGCCGCTGGTCGCGCTGCAGATCGAGTACAACCTGATCGAGCGCACCGGGGAACGTGACCTGATTCCCATGGCACGCGAGATGGGGCTGGGTGTGGTCCCGTTCTCACCGCTGGCCGGCGGGGTGCTCACCGGCAAGTACAGCCGAGACGACCTGACCGCGACGGACGCCGCCTCCGGCGACAGCGCCCGGAAGAGCTTCAACGCCGCCCTGGGAATGGTCACCGAGCGCAACCTCGCCATCGCCGACGTCGTGAAGGAGGTCGCCGCGGAGCTGGGCCGCACGCCCGCCCAGGTCGGGCTGGCCTGGACCCTGCGGAACCCGGGCGTGACGGCACCGATCATCGGCGCCCGCACCCCCGCGCAGCTGGAGGACAACCTGGGCGCCCTGGGGGTCGACTTCTCCGCCGTCCAGCTGGCCCGCCTCGACGAGGCCAGCGCGATCGATCCCGGTTTCCCGCACGCCATGCTCGCCAGTGACCACATCCGCAAGGCGACCGCGGGCGACCTGAAGATCCGGACCCGACGCTGAATGCGTGACGGCCACGATTTTCGAGACGAAGAACGAAAGAACGAAAGAACGAAGGAAGGACAGCGCGTGGGTAAGTACAGCGAAAAGAACGCAGTGATCACGGGCGGCGGCACCGGCATGGGGTTCGCGCTGGCGAAGCTGCTGGTGGACGGCGGGGCGCGCGTGGTGATCACCGGCCGCTCCCGGGCCACGCTCGACACCGCGCGGGAGCGGCTCGGCGAGAACGCGGTGGCCGTCCGGGGCGATGTGGCCTCGCTGTCCGACCTGGATGCCCTGGCCGGCCGCGTGAAGGACGAACTCGGCACGGTCGACGCCCTGTTCGTCAACGCCGGCATCGCGCCCCTCACGCCTTTCGGGTCGACGACCGAGGAGGCGTACGACGAGCTGTTCGCGATCAACGTCAAGGGCGCCTACTTCACCGTGCAAAAGCTCGCCCCGCTGCTGAGCACGGGCGCCGGTGTCGTCCTGACCACCTCGGCCGCGAACGTCATCGGCATGCTGGACACCAGTGTCTACGCGGCCGGTAAGGCGGCGCTGCGCTCGATGGCCCGCAGCCTCTCCCGTGAACTGCTTCCGCGCGGAATCCGTGTGAACGCGGTCAGTCCCGGTCCCATCGACACGGGAATCCTGAACAGTACGATGACCGAAGAGGCCGCCGAGCAGTTCAAGGCGCAGCGGGTCGCCGACAATCCCATGCGGCGTTTCGGCACTCCCGGCGAGGTCGCCGGGGCGGCCGCGTTCCTCGCCTTCGATGCCACGTACACCACCGGCGCCGAGTTCGCCGTGGACGGAGGCGCCACCCAGCTCTGAGCTCGCCCTGCCGTTCCACCACAGGCTCAGGCGACGGGCTTCAGGCCCGACCACGACCGGGCCCGGCCACGACCGACCGAGAGCCCCCGCCGGTGCCGTCGTTCCAGAGCCTGTGCGCGGGGGCCGCCACGGAAGTTCGGGCGCGTCCTTCGTCGTACACGCGCCGCTGTGCGCGACCCGTTCCAGGTCAAGGCGATCGGATCGGTACGTTGCGCGGGGTTCCGTCCTTGTCAGCGCAGTTGCTCGGCCAGCCCGACGATGATGCCCTCCGGGCCGCGGACGTAACAGAGCAGATAGCTGTCCTCGAACCGGGCGATCTCGCCGAGGAGTTCGGCGCCGTGGGGGCGCAGGCGGGCAACGGTGTCCTTGAGGTCGTCGACGGCGAACATGACACGGTGGGTGCCCAGAACGTTGTGCGGCCGGTCGCGCGGCCCGGCGCTGGTCGCCGCGGGGCTGCGGTACTTCGCCAGCTCGAGCCGGCTGTGACCGTCCGGGGTCCGGACCATCGCGATGTCGCAGCGGACGCCGTCGAGTCCGGTGCACTGGTCGGCGACGAGGCCTTCGACCTGCGCCCTGCCCTCCAGTTCCATACCGAGTTCCACGAAGAACGCGATCGCGGCATCCATGTCCTCGACGACGATGCCGACGTTGTCCATCCGCTGAATCGCCATGCTGGTTTCTCCTTCTTCCTGGTGCGGCCGGTGGCGGCCGCTGACACCCCTGGGACGGAGCGGGCGGCACGTTCTCGACATCCCCGGACCGCCGGACTCCGAAAAAAATCAGGATCGACCCCGGCGGTGACACGGGCACCGTCGCCGCGGTGACCGGAGGCCTCGCGGGGGCGTACGGAGGCATTCGTCGACGCCGCGGGGCGCCCGGGGAGTGGGGGCGGCCGGCCTTCGCCCTGTACGCCGACGTCCGCTGCGGTGCCCTGAACCCGCTCACCGGCGATCTGGAGAAGGCGCTGGGCCGCCCGCCACGGGATTTCGCCGACCACGCCCGCACCGCCGCCGCACGGGGCGCCCGGGGCCTCGGCGGATGTCCGTCCGCAACCGGCTGCGGCGATGCGTCCGGGGTCCTGAGCGCAGCGCTTCGCCACATATCGGCGTGGTCGTCTGTCAGTAATCGGATCACAGGGGTAGACGGGAGGGGACACGGATCGGAACGGCGGAGAGGTGAGGAGGTGTGTGGTGTGACACGACGTGATCGTGCGGTGCGACGCATGCTGACAGGGCTTTTGGACGATAGCCATCTGATGTCGTTCGAGTGCCTGCCGTCACGGGTGGCCGAGCACGCCGCACCGGCCGGCCTCCAGGACGTCCTCATCTACCTCGGTGACCTGCAGCGCGACGTGCTGCGGCTGCTTACCGGCCAGGGCCTGGACGCGGCCCGGGGCGCGCCGGAGGGCAGGGGGGAGCTGTCGGTGGAGGGCAGCGTCGCCGGCCTCGCCTACCAGTACGGGCGCATCGTGCCCGACCCCGGCGGCGGACCGGGCGTCCACGGATGGTGGGTGCCCCTGCTGGACGGCACCGAACGGCTGGGCGTGCTGTACGTGACGACCGCCGAGGACAGCCAGGACGTGCGTGAGGACATGCTGGCGCTGGCCTCCCTGGTCGCGATGCTCGTCGTCGGCAGCCGGGACACCAGTGACGCGCACGCCCGCCTGACCCGTGCCCGGCGCATGAACGTCGCCGCGGAGATGCAGTGGACGCTGATGGCGCCGCGCACCTACGCCGACGACCGGGTGGTCATCGGCGCCGTGATGGAGCCCGCGTACGAGGTCAGCGGTGACGCCTACGACTACGCCACGGCCGACGACATCGTGCACGTGTCGGTCTTCGACGCCATGGGACACGACACCTCCGCGGGGCTTACCGCCAACCTCGCCATGGGTGCCTGCCGCAACCACCGCAGACAGGGCACCGCCCTGGCCGATCTCGGCGACGCCATCGAGGCGGTTCTGCTGGAACAGTTCGGTTCCACACGATACGTCACCGGCATCCTCGCCGATCTCGACACCTCCACCGGGATGCTGACCTGGGTCAACCGCGGGCATCTGCCGCCCGTCCTCATCCGTGACGGGCGCTGGACCACCCTGCTGCACTGTCCGCCCGCCCATCCCATGGGCAGCGATCTGCATCTGTCGACCACCGTCTGCCGCGAGCAGCTCCGGCCCGGCGACCGTCTCGTCTTCTACACCGACGGCATCACCGAAGCCCGTACCCGCCGCGGTGAGGAGTTCGGCCTCAAGCGCTTCATCGACTTCCTGGTACGCCACCATTCCGACGAACTGCCCGTCCCCGAGACGCTGCGCCGGCTCATCCGCGCGCACCTGCACCACCACGACGGTCAGCTGCAGGACGACGCCACCATCGTGCTCTGCGAATGGCTGGGCCCCCAGCCCCGCCCGGCCGCCGCCGGACCCCGGGCAGGGGTTCCCGGCCCCGTGCCCCGAGACTGAAACGCCCCGCCTGCCGCTACGGGCCGGCGTCTGCGGTACGGGGCTGCGGTACGGGGCCGTCGTGGCCGTCGCCGCGGACCGGGTCGGGGATCAGGAAGCGGCCGCCGAGCAGGCGCGGGTCAGGGTCGGGCTGATGTGGACGACCTTGTCGGCGCCCGTGATCTTCAGCAGGCGTACGAGCTGGGGCGACGGGGCGACGATGCGCAACGTGGTGGACCGGTGGAAGTGCAGGAGCAGGTTCAGCGCGCTGGAGTCGACGAAGGTGACCCCGCTGGCGTCCAGGACGACGGCCGGATGTGCTGCGGCGGCCTCCTCCATGGCCTGTCGCAGCGGAGGAAGGGAGTCCACGTCGACGTCCCCCTTCGCGGCCACGACCGAGCAGTTGTGCAACGCGTACTGCTCCAACTGGAGTTCAGGACGGCCGGCATGATCGTGCATGTGGGAACTCCTCGTGTGCGGGGTCTGGGCACGCACTCATTATCAAGCCGTCAACCACAGGCGCACCAGCCTCTCCACCTCTCCATGGGCTGCGGGCGGAGCGGGGAGCGAAGCAGGAGAAGGACGCGGCCGCGTCCAGGCCTCGGGCAGGTGGCCGCAGCCGGCCGCCGTGGCCTGGAGCCGTCGGCCGGTAGGCCCGGCCGGCGGACCCGGCCTTCATTCCCCTCCCGGCGGGCGGGGGGCCAGGGGGCGGTGTCCGGTGACGTCGCCGCCGGGGTCGTCGGCGAGCATGACCGAGGCGGTGGTGCGTTTGCCGACCGGTTCGCGGTGCACCTCGAAGCTCTGGGACACGGCCATGACGATCTCCAGCCCGTGCTGGCCCACCCGGCCCGGATCCGCGTTGCGGCCCACGAAGAGCACCGAGGCGCTGTCCCAGACCGTGATGGTGATGCTGCCGCGCAGCAGGGCCAGATCGAGCAGGCACGGTCCGGGAGCGTGTCTGATCGCGTTGGTCAGCAGCTCGCTGACCACCAGCTGCACCGTGCCCAGCGCGCGGGCCGAGACCGGCAGGCCGTGGACGGCCTGGAGGCGCTCGAGGAAGTCACGGGCCAGGGCGCGGCCCTGGGCGATGTCGGCGGAATCGCCCTCGTACGCGGCGGACACCGCCACCAGCTCGCTGTCCCCCGGTCGCGAGTCCTGCTTTCGGGCAGCCTCGTCCATGCCAACGACCGCCCTCTTCCTGAGCGTGCAGTTACGTCTGCGCGCATACCCCCGTTTTCGGGCCGCACCGGAAAATGTCGGCACCGGTCGAGAACCGCCCCGTACATGATCTTCAGATCGGTGCGGGCGCGCGGTCCGGCCGGCCGCCGGCGCGGGCCGTGGACCGCTGTACGTCCTGCGGCCCAGCGCGGCGCCGGCGGCGAAGCCGTCCTCCGCCCGCAGGACGGCACGCCGCACGGAACGGGCCGGCCGGCGAGCCGTCCCTCGGCGTACGGCACCGGGCGGCCCGGGCCGAACCAGCCGCCCTTACGACCGCATGAAGCGGCCACGGCGGCCGGCATGGTGCCGGAGCGCCCCTGCGTCGCGGCCGGTCCGCGCGGGGCGGATCCGCCGAGGTCAGGTGTTCAGGGCCGCCAGCACCGTCGACCTGGCCTCCTCCTGGACGCGGTGGAGGTGGTCGGGGCCGAGGAAGGACTCCGCGTAGATCTTGTAGACGTCCTCGGTGCCCGAGGGGCGGGCCGCGAACCAGGCGTTGGCGGTGGAGACCTTGACGCCGCCGAGGGCGGCGCCGTTGCCGGGGGCCTCGGTGAGGACCGAGGTGACCGGCTCGCCGGCGAGGGTGTCGGCGGTGACCTGGCGCGGGGACAGCTTCGCCAGCAGCGCCTTCTCCTCGCGGGAGGCGGGGGCGTCGATGCGCGCGTAGGCGGGGGCACCGAAGCGGTCGGTGAGCTGCGCGTAGTGCTGCGAGGGCGTCCTGCCGGTGACGGCCGTGATCTCGGAGGCGAGCAGGGCCAGGATGATGCCGTCCTTGTCGGTGGTCCACACCGAGCCGTCGCGGCGCAGGAAGGAGGCGCCGGCCGACTCCTCGCCGCCGAAGCCGAGCGTCCCGTCGGACAGACCGTCCACGAACCACTTGAACCCGACCGGGACCTCGACCAGCTGCCGGCCGACGTCCGCCGCGACCCGGTCGATCATGCCGGACGACACCAGGGTCTTGCCGATCCCGGCCCCGGCGGGCCACTGCTCGCGGTGCGAGAACAGGTAGGAGATCGCGACGGCCAAGTAGTGGTTGGGGTTCATCAGGCCGCCGTCCGGGGTGACGATGCCGTGCCGGTCGGCGTCGGCGTCGTTGCCGGTGGCGATGTCGAACCGGTCGCGCTGCTCGATGAGCGAGGCCATGGCGTACGGCGAGGAGCAGTCCATACGGATCTTGCCGTCCCAGTCCAGCGTCATGAAGCGCCAGGTGGGGTCGGCGAGCGGGTTGACCACCGTCAGGTCGAGGCGGTGCTGTTCGGCGATGCGGCCCCAGTAGGCGACCGAGGCGCCGCCCAGCGGATCGGCGCCGATGCGCACGCCGGCCCCCCGGATCGCGTCCAGGTCCAGCACGCCGGGCAGGTCGGCGACGTAGCTGCCGAGGAAGTCGTGGCGGCCGGTGCCGGGGGCGGCCAGGGCACGGGTGTAGGGGATGCGGCGTACGTCCTTGAGGCCCGCGGTGATGATCTCGTTGGCGCGGTCCTGGATCCAGGAGGTCGCCTCGGAGCCGGCGGGGCCGCCGTTGGGGGGGTTGTACTTGAAGCCGCCGTCGGCGGGCGGGTTGTGCGAGGGGGTGACGACCACGCCGTCGGCGAGACCGGTGGTGCGGGCGCGGTTGTGGGTGAGGATGGCGTGCGAGACGGCCGGGGTGGGCGTGTAGCCGTCGCCCTGGTCGATGAGGACGCTCACGTCGTTGGCGGCGAACACCTCCAGGGCCGTGATCCGCGCGGGCTCCGACAGGGCGTGGGTGTCGGCGCCGAGGAAGAGGGGGCCGTCGGTGCCCTGGGCGGTGCGGTACTCGCAGATGGCCTGGCTGGTGGCCGCGATGTGGTCCTCGTTGAACGCCGCCGCAAGGGACGAGCCGCGGTGTCCGGAGGTGCCGAACGCCACCCGCTGGCCGGGCTCGGCCGGGTCGGGGTGCAGCGCGTAGTACGCCGTGACCAGGCGTGCCACATCGACGAGGTCCCCGGGTCCGGCGACCTGTCCCGCTCGCGCGTCCTGCATGTCCCGCTCCTTCATCAAGGCCGGCCGTTGCATACCGGCTCATTCTCCCTGCCCGGCCTGCCGGGTCGCACACCGGGCGCGGCGCCCCGGAACGGGGTCCCGGGGCGCCGCGTATCGGTTCTCCTCCCGGGTGCGCGGCCGGGTGTACGGCTTGCGGGGCGGCCGGGCGGGCACGGTCCGCCCCGCGGGGGTCCCGGAGCCCTCCGGGGGGGGCGGCTGCCCGCGGGTCCTGCCGGACTCCGGCTCCGGCTCCGGCTCCGGCTCCGGCTCCGGCTCCGGCTCCGGGCCGACGCCACACCGGTGGCGCGCCGGTGGCGCCCGGGACGGGACGCAGCCGCACGGCCGCACGGCCGCACCGAGGGGGCCGCCCCGGGCGCCTGCCGGCCCGTGCCCTGGGAGCCGTCCACGGCCAGGTCCAGGAGCTCCGGGCTCCGCCCGGTCCTTCCCGCCGTCCGCCCGGCGGGCGTCTGCCGCCGAAAAGCCTCCGCCTGCCGCCCGCGGCGCTCACTGCGCGCCCGGCCGGCCAAAGGGCGGATCCCCCCTCGCGGTGCCGCCCGTCCCGCGCGTCGGACGGCAGGGCGGCAGGCGGGGGCGTCGCGGCCGTCGCGGCGAGTAAGGCGTGCGCGCGCGCGGGCGCGATGACGGGCCGCCGCCTGTCCGTGCCAGAAGTATTGACAACGATGTCAGGCGCGTGATCTAGTCCGCTTCCGTCCAGCTGGGTGCCGTTGACTGTGCTGTGAAGGGGGCTCACCGCGATGACCTGCGCGTCGTCTCCCTTCCGTGCGGAAGCCGTGTCCGCGGCGTACGCGGGGCGAACTCCCGCACACGGGCCGGCCGGTCGGCCCGCATCCCTCCGTATCCCTCCCCATCCCTGCAGCCCCCGTCCGAGCCCTGCACGTGCGGCCGACCGAACGCGGCCTCCGTGTCCGTCACTTGGAGATTCGCCCCTCATGGCGCGCAGCGCACGAGAGGCGAGGAACAGGAGACCGCCTCCATGCACAGCCCCCTGCGCAGACCCCTCCACCGATGGCGCGAGCGCGCCTCGACCGTCCTCGCCGCACTGGCGCTGCTCGTCGCCGGCAGCGCCCTGGGGCCGGCGTCGGCCGCCGACCGGGCCCCCGCCCGGGCATCCGGGGCCGCCGCCCAACTGACGTCCCTGGTCAACCCGTTCATCGGCACCCAGAACTTCGGCAACACCTTTCCCGGCGCCAGTGCCCCCTTCGGCATGGTCCAGGTCAGCCCGGACACCGGCGGGCAGGGCGGCTACGACTACCAGCAGGACAAGATCCACGGGTTCAGCCAGACCCATCTCTCCGGCGTCGGCTGCTCCGTCATGGGTGAGCTGCCGATCATGCCGACGACCGGGGCGGTCGACAGTGTCGATCCCGATGCCTACCGCTCGTCCTACTCGCACGAGGACGAGGACGCCGAACCCGGTTACTACCGCGTCGGGTTGAAGACGTACGGCATCGACGCCGAGCTGACCGCCACGGCCCGCACCGGATGGCAGCGCTACACCTTCCCCTCGACCGACCGCGCCAACGTCCTGTTCAACACGGGCCGGGCCAACCAGAAGGTGTACGACTCGGAGGTGCACGTCGTCGGCGACCGTACCGTCGAGGGCCGTGTCGAGGCGGGCAACTTCTGTGCGGGCAAGGACAAGCACACCGTCTACTTCACCGCGACCTTCGACCGGCCCTTCACCGCGCACGGCACCTGGCGCGGGAACACCCCCTCCCCCGGCGGGCGGGACGCGGCCGGCGAGGGCGCAAACGGCGGCTGGGTGACCTTCGACGCCGCCTCCGACCGTGACGTGGTCGTCAAGGTGGGGCTCTCCTACACGGGCGTCGAGGGCGCCAGGGCCAACCTGACGGCGGAGACGGACGACTCGTACGACTTCGACGCCACGCGCGCGGCGCTGCACGCGACCTGGGAGCGGCAGCTGGAGGCCGTGAAGATCGGCGGCGGGTCGGACGAGCGGCAGCGCGCGTTCTATTCGGCGCTCTACCACGCGCAGCTGCATCCGAACCTGGCCGGGGACGTCGACGGCCGGTATGCGGGCTTCGACGGGAAGACGCATCAGGCGTCGGGGTTCACGCCGTACCAGAACCTGTCGTTGTGGGACACCCACCGGCCGCAGAACCAGCTGCTGCAGATGCTGCAGCCGAAGGTCGCCCGTGACGTGGCGTTGTCGGTCGTCGCGATCGGGCGCGACGGCGGCTGGCTGCCGCGCTGGTCGCTGGCCAACAGCGAGACCAACATCATGACCGGTGACCCGGTGACGCCCTTCCTGGTCGAGGCGTGGTCCAAGGGCCTGCTGGCGGGTCACGAGAAGGAGGCGTACGCGCTCCTTCGCAAGAACGCCCTGAGCACGCCGCCGGAGGACTCCCCCTACAACGGCCGTGCGGGGGTCGCCGCCTACCAGGAGCGCGGCTACGTGCCGAGCGGGCTGGAGCCGGGGAAGGACTGCCCGGACAAGGGCGGCGACAACGACTGCCGTCACCCCGCTTCGGCGACCCTGGAGTACGCGGCGGCGGACGCGTCGCTGGCGCTGATGGCCAAGGGGCTGGGGCACACCGCGGACGCCCGCGTGTTCGCAGCACGCGGGCAGTGGTACCGCAACCTGTGGGACTCCTCCATCCAGCAGTTCCGGCCGCGTACGGGTGAGGGCACCTGGCTGACGCCCTACGACCCCGTCGAGGCGGGTCATCAGTTCCACGAGGGCGGCGCCTACCAGTACCAGTGGCTGGTGCCCCAGGACCCGGCCGGGCTCGTCTCCCTGATGGGCGGCAAGCGGGAGACCGAGAAGCGGCTCGACTCCTTCTTCGCCTACGACAAGCTCCTCGCGGACCCCGCCAAGACGGCTCGCGAGGACTGGATCTCGGCGCCGTACGACTACTACGGCAAGCCGACCTACAACCCGAACAACGAACCCGACCTGCACTCCCCGTACATGTACCTGTGGGCCGGCGCGCCGGCCAAGACCGCCACCGTGGTGCGCGCCGCGATGACGCTCTTCACGGACGGGCCCGACGGCATGACCGGCAACGACGACCTGGGCACCATGTCGGCCTGGTACGTCTTCTCCTCGCTGGGCCTGTACCCGACGACCAGCGGGGGCGACTTCCTGGCCGTCTCCAGCCCGCAGTTCCCCTCCGCGGTCATCCGCATCGGCGCCTACGGCAAGAAGCAGGGCGGCACCCTGACCGTCAGGGCACCGGGCGCCAGCGACACCCGACGCTATGTGAAGCAGGCACGGTTCGGCGGGAAGAACCTGCGGGCCACCTGGCTGGACTGGGACGCGGTCGCCCACGGGGGAGGCCTCGCCTTCGAGATGGCCGCCGAGCCGTCGGCATGGGGTACGGGCAAGGGCGCCGAGCCGCCGTCCGTGAACCGTGCGGCGGCCGATTCGCGCCGCCACCTCGATGCCTCGCTGCGCACCGGCTCCGACGTCCTGCCGACGGCCGACAGCGCGCAGAGCGTCCCTCTGAAGCTGGACGTGCTGGGCCAGTCCCCCGGCACGCTGCGGGTGGGCGTCGGCGTGAAGGCTCCCGAGGGCTGGAGCGCGAAGGCCTCCGCGCCCTTCTCGCTCACGTCCCACCGGCTTCCGGTCCAGCGGACCGCGACGGTGGACGTGAGGGTGCCGGCGGGCACCGCGCCGGGTTCGTACACCGTGCGGATCACGGCGAGCGCGAAGGGGGTCAAGCCCGTGGAACGGGTCGCGGCCATCGAGGTGCGCGCCGCGGCCCGCTGCGCGGCAGGTGCCGAGGAGCAGTGTGCCGTCGACCTCGGCAAGGAGGTCAACCACGACGGAACCGCGACCGTCGCGGCCTCCGGCGAGGGCGACTTCGACGGAGGGGGATGGAGCTTCGACGCTGATCTGCTGCCCGCGGCGGGCCCGGTCGTCTGGGACGGCGTGCCGTACGACGCCCCCGATCCGTCCGGGACGGCCCCCAACTTCGTCGAGGCCCGCGGTCAGTCCATGCTGCTGCCGGCCGGGTCCTACCGTGCGCTGCGGCTGGTCGCCGTGGCCCACCACGGCCCGGTGACGACCATGCTCACCGTCCGCTACACCGACGGGAGCACCGACGAAGTGCCGGTCCCGGTGGGCGACTGGGCGGGGTCGGCGCCGCAGGGAAGTTCCGTGGCGCTGGAGATGCCGCACCGGATCAAGCGCGGGCAGGGCGTGGACGGTCCGCCGGTGCGTCTGTTCGGTGCCTCGGCGGACCTCGACGCGTCGAAGACGGTGCGTTCCGTCGGTCTGCAGAACGATCCCCGGGTGCAGCTCTACGCGATCACTCTGCGGTAGGGCTGTTCCGTACGTCCGCCGGCCCCGGCCCGGCGGCCCCGGTCTGTCGATCGGGGCCGCTCGGGCCGGGGCCGCTGGGGGGGGGCGGTGCGACCGTGGCGGTCGTGCTGCCCCCTTTCGGCAGCCGGGGGGGTGTGCGGGAGCGGGGGATCTCAGCGGCCGGTGAGGGCCCGGATCTCGTCGGTGATCAGCCGGGGGTCCTCCTCGGCCATGAAGTGGCCGCAGGAGACCGTGCGGTGGCGGAGGTCGTCGGCCCAGGCGCTCCACAGGCCCTGGGCGTGGTAGCCCAGGGCCGCGCCCCAGTCCTGCTGGAGGACGGTGACCGGCATGGCCAGCCGGCTGCCGGCCTTCCGGTCGGCGGTGTCGTGGTCCATGTCCACGCCGGCGGAGGCGCGGTAGTCGGCGACGATGGACGGCACCGCCGCCGCGGACGCGGCGAGGTAGTGGGCGCGGACGTCGGCGGGGATGGCGGCCGGATCGTTGGTCCATGCGTCGAGGAAATGGGCGAAGAAGGTGTCGGCGGACGCCTGGATCAGCTGTTCCGGCAGGCCCGGCGGCTGGGCCATCAGATAGAGGTGGAAGCCGACCGCGCCGGACACCCCGTGCAGGGCGTTCCACATGTCGGGGGTCGTCAGGACGTCGAGGAACAGCGCGCGGGAGACCGCCTCCGGGTGGTCCATCGCGGCCCGGAAGGCGACCAGGGCGCCGCGGTCGTGACCGGCCAGGGTGAAGGAGCCGTGCCCCAGCGCGGCGGCGAGGCGGACGACGTCGCGGGCCATGGTCCGCTTGGAGTAGACGTCGGGGCCGGTCTCGGCGGGCTTGTCGCTGGCGCCGTAACCGCGAAGGTCGGGGCAGATGACGGTGTGGTCGGCGGCGAGGTCGGCGGCGACGTGCCGCCACATGAGGCGGGTCTGCGGGAAACCGTGCAGCAGGACGACCGGGCTGCCGGTGCCGCCGACGGCGGCGTTCAGGGTGACGCCGTCGTCGACCCGCACGCGGTGCTCGGTGAAACCGGGGATGTTCGGATGGGTCACAGCGGCTCCTGTGGCTCGTGGCAGAGTGGACGTCCCGGGTCCGGCGGTCCGGCGGTCCGGCAGTCCGGGACGTCCGGGACGTTCGGGGACGTCCGCCCAGGCTGGAGGCCCCGGATCAGCGATCGATGAGTGACCGTGCGCCGCCTCGCGGGCGGCGCCGCCCGCGAAGGGAACATGCCGTGGGCGTGGAGTTCGGACTGCTGGGGCCGGTCGGCGCCTGGGACGCGGAGGGCGCGGCGCTGCCGCTCGGCGCGCCCCGCCACCGGGAGGTGCTCGGCCGGCTGCTGATCGCCCGGGGCCGGGTCGTACCGGTGGGGCGGCTGGTGGCCGACCTGTGGGAGGGCCCTGCGCCGGCCGGTGCCGTCGGCGCCGTCCGCACCTTCGTCGCGGCGCTGCGGCGCGCCCTGGAACCCGGCCGCGTACCCCGGCAGCCGTCCCGGCTGCTGGTCACCGACGGTCCCGGCTACGCCCTGCGTGCCCCTCGTGAGGCGGTCGACGCCTGGCGTTTCGAGGACACCGCCGCGCGGGCCGGCCGGGCCGCGCCCCACGCGGCCCTCGCCCTGTGGGACGAGGCGCTCGCCCGCTGGCGCGGGCCCGTGCTGGCCGACTTCCCGCACGCCGCGTGGGCCGCCGCCGAACAGGTCCGGCTGGAGGCCCTGCGCCTGGACGCCGTCGAGCGGCGCGCCGACACCCTGCTGGCCACCGGCGCCGCCCGGGACGCCGTCGCGGACCTGCGCGCCCACCTCGCCGCGCACCCGGGCCGCGAGGAGGGCTGGGTGCTGCTGGCGACCGCCCTGGAGCGGTCCGGGCGGCGCGGCGAGGCCCTGGACACCCTGCGGCGGGCCCGCCGGGCCCTCGCCGGCGCCTACGGGCCGGGCGCCCGGCCCGCCCTGGCCCGCAGCGAAGCCCGCATCCTCGGCGCCACCGGATCCGCGACCGAGCCGGCCGGGACGGCGGACAGCGTGTGGGAGCGCACCGCCGCCGCGTGGGACCGCTCGGTGCCCGCCCGGTCCCGGGCACGGCTGCACGCCACCGCCGGCCTGCTGCGCGATCTCGCGGTGACCGGTGCCGACGGCCTGCGGGAGGCGCGCACGCACCGCCGGGACCTGGTCGCGGCGGCGGAGACGACCGGGGACACCGAGCTGGCCGCCAGGATCATCGGCTCCTACGACGTACCGGCGCTGTGGACGCGCGCCGACGATCCCGAGGGAGCCGGCGAACTCGTCCGGGCGGCGGCCCGGGCCGCCGCCCGGCTCGGCCCGCAGGGCCCGCCCGCGCTGCGGGCCCGGCTGCTGTCGGTCGTCGCGGTCGAGTCACGTGGCGACGCCGCCGCCGATGCGCCGCCGTCCCGGGCGGCCGGGGCCCCCGCGGCCGAGGGGTGGCGGCTGCGTGCCGAACGCGCCGCCGAGGAAGCCGTCCGGCTGGCCCGGCGCCTGGGCGACCCCGCGCTGCTCGCGTTCGCCCTCAACGGCGCCTTCATGCAGTCCTTCGCCACCTGCGGGTCGGCCGCCCGCCGCGATGTTCTGGGGGCCGGCCTGACCCGGCTGGCCGTCGAGCACCAGCTGCCCGGACACGAGGTCCTGGGACGCCTGATCCGTCTGCAGGCGCTCGCCGGCCTCGGCGATCTCACGGCGGCGGACGCGCAGGCCGAGGAGATCGACCGCCTGGCACAGCGCAACGAGCGGCCGCTCGCCGCGGTGTTCACCGCCTGGTACCGGGCCCTGCGCACCTGTGAGACCGACGGCTGGCCGGCCGCCCGCCCCCGGTACGCCCGGGTCCTTCAGGAGACCGCCGTCTGCGGCATGCCCGGGCTCGGCCGGGGAGCGGCCGCGCTGGTCGCGCTGGTCCCGGTGATGCGCGGGGACGGCCTGCCCGGTCCCGACGACTTCGCCGGCCTCGACGCCGGCCCCTACCGGCCCTGGCTGGAGCCCTTGCTGCTGGCCGCTTCCGGTGCCGGCGAACAGGCCCGCCGGGCGCTCACGGCGGTGGCCCGGCCACCGCACGACCATCTGCAGGAGGCGCTGTGGTGCGTGCTCGCCCGCGCGGCGGCGGCCGTCGGGCACGTGCCGGTCCTGCGCCGTGCCCGTGACGAGCTCGCCGCCGCCGGGGCCGAGTCGGCCGGCGCCGGCAGCGGTCTGGTCTCCTTCGGCCCCCTGACCCACCACCTGCTGGCCGTCGACGCCGCGCTCGGCGTGCACGCCCCCTGCGCGGGGCCGGCCGGCGACGGAGCGGGCGGGCGCTCACCGCTCGCGGCAGGAGAGACCGAGCAGGACTGAACAGCCCCGGGCACCGAACCGATCACGGCGCGGGACGGGGCGGGGCGGGGCGGATCATGGAGTGGCGCGGGGCAGGGCGGCGCGGATCATGGAGTGGCGCGGGGCAGGGCGGCGCGGATCATGGAGTGGCGCGGGGCATGCGCGCGACGACTCGCACGACGCCGGCGGCCACGACCGCTCCTGCGGCGGCGTCCGACTTCGTCGAGGCCCGCGGCGCCGTCCGGCACGAGAAGCTGCGGCGGGGAGACCGTCCGGCCGGGACCCGCGCCGACAAGGGACAGGGCTTCTGCTTCGACCGGACCGCCCTCCACCGCATGCGCCGTGAACCGGGCGCCGGCCCCGCCGTCACCGTGCACGCCTGCTCCCCGGCGCTGGAGCACACCGGGCACCAGGGGTCGCCGGGCGGCCGTGAAGAGTGTGGTCGTGGAGGGCGGTCGCCTACGCGGCGAAAGGCTCCATGAGGCTTCAGCCGAACGATCGTCCTCATGGGCAATAGGTGAGGCCCGGGGACACTGTCCCCTCCACAACCACACCCCTTCCAACCAGCCCGTCCCGGCGGATGTTCCCGGCACGGGCGACTCGCCGGCCGGACCCGGGGCCGGCCGGCGAGCGGCGGATCAGCGGGTGAAGGTCACCCGGTGCTCCTGGCGGGCGGCGCAGTTGGAGTCGTTCACCTGTACGTACGTGTTCTTGATGCCGCCGCCCCAGCTGACGCAGTGGGCCTTGCCGTAGACGTAGGACGGGCCCGCGTACGAGGTGTACCGCCCGTAGTCCTCGTCGTACTCATCGGTGTCGGGGACGTAGATGAAGGTGGACATGTCCACGGCGGTGCCGGGGGTGTTGCGGATGGTGGTGACGCAGTTCTTGCCGTTCGCCGCGTTGTAGGTCAGGTAGACGGTGCCCAGGGAGCCGATGGGCGCCGAGTTCACGGTCTTGTAGGCGCTTCCGCAGACCTTCTGCGGCGTGGTGTTGGGCGCGGCGGAGGCGGGCGCCGCCAGCGCGGTCGTGGCCCCCACCGCCAGGGCGGCGAACGCGGCGGCGCTCAGGACAGAACGGTTCAATCTCATATTTCCCCCTTGTGGTCTTAGGAGTTGGTTGCTCCTGCCTGGTGTGACACGCGGGTCGGCCCGAGGGTTGTGCGCAGGTTCGGTGGAAGCAGAAGAAAGGCGGCCGTCGGGACCGCCGATGCCCTCGCGTGCGGCGGCCGGGCCGGTCCGCCGCTCGCCGCTCACGTGCGGGAGCGCCGCCGCCGTGGAACTCACAGCGGCGCGAGGACCATGGGGAGGACTGCGGACGTGCCGCAGTTCACACACCGTGCGGCGGCAACAGCGGAACACTCCGGGGGAGTTGGCCGTTCATCCTCATGTGGCTGCGGAGGGGACAGTGTCCCCGGGCCTCACCTACAGCCCATGGGGACGATCGTCCGGCTGAAGCCCCATGGAGCACCCCGCCGAGAGGCGACCGCCCTCCGCAGCCACCACCCACCACCCCGGCCGGTCTCCCCCGTCCGGCCGGGGTCCTCCCACATCCGGCAGCGGCGTCCGGCTCGCGGCCCGGGGCAGGCCGCCCCGGCCCCGGTCAGGCCGCGCCGGCGCATCCGGGTGCGTACGCCGCCCGGTTCCACGACGGCCGCCCGTACCCCCTCGGAAGGGCGGGTTCACGGCGCGGGGAGCCGCCGACGGCCTCCATGGCGAACCTCGGTCCCTCCCCGCGGGCGGGCGACGCCCGCACCGCCGGTGCGGGGAGCCGCCGGGCATTCGAACGGCACCGGCGGGAACACGCACTCCATGACGAACTCTCCTGACCAACCGCACACGCCCCACGCACCGGGTTCCCAGCCGAGCGTCCAGCCGGGATCCGACGAACCGCAGACGATCACGGCGCCGACACCGCCCGTGGCGTGGGACGGCGACTCCCCCGACCAGGCCGACCTGACCGACGACCGCGCCGGCGGTCAGGCCGGTGAAGAAGACGAGCGGGAGCAGGACCGCAGCCGCGAAGTACCAGGGACGACGCCCCAGGGCGGCTGAGCTCCACCGCGGCCCGCCCCTCTCCCCCATCCGGCCCCCGCCCCCCGGCCCCTTGCCGGGGGGCGGGGGCCGTCTGCCACGCCGGCCTGCTCAGCGCGCCGGGCGTGCGGCTGCCTGACCGCCCGGGCTCCGAGGACGCGTCCGGGCCGGACGGGCCTTCCCCGGCGGTGCACGCCCCGGCCGTCATCCCCGACGGCCGCACGCTCGCCCCCGCCGGCTCCCGGCACGACGTCGCGCTCCGGGACATGCGCGACCCCGGGCGCCCGGTCCGGCCTCCGGGCAGCCTCCGCGCGTCCCGCACGTGTCCCGCAGGATCCGGCCGGACAGGGCGTCCGCCGGCTGCGTCACGGCGGCGGCCCTCCCGCACGACCCCACGCCACGTGATGTACGTCACAGGCGGGTGGGGCGGGGTGGGCGGTGCCGTGTTCTTCCGCCGGCCCCGCCCGTCCTGGACGATCCACGCATGACTCAGCAGCAGACCGATGGGGCACCGCCGGCCGACGCGGCCGACGCCTACCTGCGGGCACTCCGCGAACGGCTGACCGCCGACGGATGCCGGGCGACCACCACGACCTGGCGCGACCACGAGGTGACGATCGGCAGCCGCGCGGACCGCAAGGCGCGGTGGTTCGGCACCAGGACGGAACTGTTCGTCCTGGCCGCCGCCGTCCCCGCGGCCGACGACGCCGTGCTCGCCCGGTTCACCGGATGGGCCCTGGAGTACGCCAAGGGCCTGCGCGGCGGCCTGCCCGGCGCCCGTAACGCGGTGATGGTCCTGCCCGCGCTGATCAGCGACGACATCCAGCCGTCCGCGAGCAGGTGGGCGGCCCAGGACGCCCGCATCCTGGGGACGTCCGTGATCGGCCGGCCCGTCACGGTGCAGACGTCCCCCTCGGGGGCCACCCGGACCACCCTGTACCGGGGCGGGGTCGTGGTGGGCGGGCTGTTCACCCGCCACGTCCTGCAGAAGGCGTCGCTGTACTTCCCCTGACCCCGAGGCGTTCAGTCGGCTTTGAGGCGCTCAGTCGGGGGCGGTGCGGCCGAGCGCCGTGAGCATGGAGAGCACCGCGCTCTCCGACGCCCTGACCATCAGCGTGACCGCTGTGCCGTTGTCGCTGACGCGGGCGCCCGCCAGGGTGCAGTCGCCCGCGATGCGGTGTCCGGCGAGGCTGATGGGGACGGTCTTGCCGATCCGGCGTGCGAAGGCGGCCGCGGCGAACCGCGTACCCGGCACGGCGCGTTGCTCGATGCGGATGAGCTGCGCCACGTGTCCTCCTGGGCTTGTCGGGCGAGCCGGCGTGCTGCTCGCGTCTGTTCGCGGGGCCGGTCCGGTGGCCGGCTCCCGTGTTCGGTGCCCGCCGCGGGCGTCCTCGTCCTGCCGGGGGCGGGGAGCCGGCAGGGCCGCGGGGCGCCGCGGGAGCGGACCGTGGAAGGCGGGTGCTGAGCGTAGGCGGCGTGCAGTGCCGAGAAAGTGACGGCCGCCGCGTCGGCGGGGCGGGCCGGCGCCCGTACGGTAACCGACGCGGCGTGAACCGCTCAATGCGGCTGGCCGCGGCCTTTCCTGACGGTGCGTCAGGCCGGTCCTCGGTCCGGACCCCCCTCAATCGCGGACCGCGGTGAACGGCAGGGGTAGGGGTCGCTACGGGTTGAGGGGGCGGCTGCGGGGCTGCCACTAATAGTGGGTGCGGGTCTCACCGGCCCGCGCGCCGGGGCGGCCCGCAGCAGGCGGGCCGTGCGGCCGGCCCGCTGCACCAGCCCGAGCCCCGGTTCCGAGAGAAAGTCGGTGGTCGTCGTATGACTGCACCCCCCACTGCGCGCGGCGTGCGGGTGAGTCCGCCGCGCGAGGCCGCCGAGGCGCTCCGTGGCCGGCCGGCGGCCGGTGCGGGCCCGGCCGGTGCGGCGGCCGGACCGATGCCGCCGTTCTGTGTGCTGCTGGGCTCGGACTACGCCGGCAAGTCCGCCACGCTGACGGAAGTGGCCCGGATCGCTCCCGAGGTGCGGATCATCTCCGCCGACGAGGAACTGCTGGGCCCGGGGCACTCGCTGATCGGGCGGCTGCGCCGGGGGCTGGTGGGCGATGTGATGCCGGCCCTGCACCGCGACTACTCCGCCGACTTCATGCTGACGATGCTGCAGACGGCGGTGCTGCACCTGCGCGACAGCATCGCGCGCAGCCCGGCGGGCGCTCCGGTGCTGGTGGACTCCTACTACTACAAGATGCTCGCCAAGTGCCGTCTCACCGGGCAGGACCGGCACCCGCTGTTCGACTGGTGGCGTTCCTTCCCCCAGCCCCGGCAGGTCATCTTCCTGGAGGTGTCGGCCGGGACGGCGTGGCGGCGCTGCGGTGCGGGCCGGGACCTCAATGCGCTCGAGCACTACGGTCCGCGGGCCGACTACGCGTCGTTCGCCCGCTTCCAGGGCGATCTGAACGCGGCGATGCGGGAGGAAGTGCGCTCGCTGCCCGTCTCATTCATCGCCGAGGGGGACCAGGTGTCCACCGTCGCGCAGGAGATTCGAGAGGTGCTCGGCGCACATGAACTTGTCTGAACAGTGGGCGGACGGCGAGCGGGTGCGCCGCTACCGGCGGCGGGTCTTCGGCGAGCGGGAGTCGCTCACCGCCGCGCTGGCCGACGCGCGCGGGCAGCAGCAGCGGGTGCTGGACGAGCTGACGGAGTTCAACGCGGACACCGAGTACGGGCGTGCCCACGGTTTCGGCGGCGTCCGTGACCTGGACGACTTCCGCAAGGCCGTCCCGATCAACGACTACGCCGCCCTGTCGTCGTCCGTCGAGCGGATGGCGGCCGGGGAGAGCAACGTGCTCAGCGCCGACGACCCGGCGGTGTACTTCACCAGCAGCGGGACGACGGGCGCGCACAAGAAGATCCCGGTCACGCCGAGTTTCATGCGGCGGACCTTCTTCCCGTTCTACTACGCGGCCTGGGCGCCGCTCGTCGAGCACTTCCCCGACGTGCTGGCGCGTCCCGACGCGGTACTGAACCTGAAGCACGACCCGCTGACCGCCCCGCCCACCACGGCGTCCGGCCGCCCCCATGTCGGGGCCAGCCAGGTCGACTTCGGGGCCAGGTTCGGCGAGCCGCTGTCGGCGGAGCCCGGCACGGGCGCGCCGTGGGGCAGCCTGCCGGTGCCGGTCGGGGCGGGCGAGCACCTGGAGAAGGCCTATCTGCGGCTGCGGCTGGCGGTGGCCAGCGACGTGCGCTGCGTCATCGGGATCAACCCGGCGATGGTCGCGGCGCTGCCCTACCAACTGCGCCTGTGGTGGCCGCGGTTGGTCAAGGAGATCCACGAGGGCACCCTGGGCGGCCTGCCGTACACGGACCCCGATCCGGGGCGGGCGCGGGAACTGGAGCGGCTGGCCGGCCACTTCGGCACGATCCGCCCGGCCCATGTGTGGCCGCGGATGCGGGCCCTGTTCTGCTGGACCACCGGTATGGCCTCGCTCTACCTGCCGCGGCTGCGGGAGGAGTTCGGGCCCGGGGTGGCGACGCTGCCGGCGCCGGTCGCCGCGTCGGAGGGGCCCGTGGGGGTGGCGCTGGACCGGCACACGTCGGCCTGCTCCCTGACCGTGGGCGCCTCGGTGTACGAGTTCCTGGACGCCGAGGAGGACGTGCGCCCGGACTCCGCGACGCTGTCCTTCGACGAGCTGGAGGCGGGGCGCGACTACCACGTCGTGTTCAGCCACATCGGCGGCCTGTACCGCTACGCGGTGGGTGACGTGGTGCGGGTGCTGGACCGCTTCGAGGGCGTGCCGCGGGTGGAGTACGCCGGGCGCGCCACCCGCTCGGACGCGGCCGGGGAGCGGCTGCGGGACGCTCAGGTCGTCCGGGCGCTGGCCGCGGTGGCCGGCCGCACGGGACTGGACGTGCGCAACGCCGCCTGCCGGGTCACCGGCGCGGACGGGGCGGCGCCGTCCTACGAGTTCGCGCTCGCACCGCACGGGGCCTGGTCGGCGGCGGAGACCACACGTTTCGCCGCGCTGCTGGACCGTGCGATCGGCGACGAGGCGGCCGGCTACCGGGCGGCGCGCGGCGCGGGGCGGCTGGGCGCGGCGACGGTGGGCCTGCTCGACGAGGAGGCCTTCGTGCGGGACTGGCACACCGCGGTCGCCGCCGGGGTGCGGCCCACCCAGGTCAAGGACCGGCTCTTCCGTCAGGACCCGGCCCTGTGGGAGCGGCTGACCGGTGCCGCGCGGCCCGGTGGGGAAGGACAGGCATGAGCGGCGCACTGGACCCGGTCGAGCGCACGTCCCTGCTGACGGCGGCGCTGCGGGCGGCGGAGAGCGGCCGCGAGGACCGGCTCTTCGAGGACCCCCACGCCGCCCGGCTGGCCGGGGAGGCGGGGTTCGCGCTGCTGCGCGAGATCCGGGAGGCGACGTTCCCGCCCGGCGGCGGGCGCAGCGCGCCGAGCACCCCCGACTACAACGCCATCCGCACCCGTTTCCTGGACGACTACCTGCAGCGCGCGGCCCGCCGCGACGGCGCCCCGCAGATCGTCCTGGCGCCGGCCGGCATGGACTCGCGGGCCTACCGCCTGCGGTGGCCCGCCGGCACCCGCTGGTTCGAGCTCGACCGGCCCGCCGTGCTGGCCCACAAGCAGCAGCACCTGGCCTCGGTGCAGCCGCGGGCGGAGCGGCGTGCCGTCGCGCTCGACCTCACCTCGCCCGCCTGGGAGGAGGACCTGCTGGCGGCCGGATACGAGCCGGAGCGCCCCTCGGTCTGGCTGCTGGAGGGGCTGCTGTACTACCTGGGCGGCCCGGACGCGCACCGGCTGCTGGCGCGGGTGGCGGCCCTGATGGCGCCCGGCAGCCGCATCGCCGCCGACCTGGTCAACGCGGCGGCCCTGACCCTGCCCGACGTACAGGTCCTGCTGGACGTCTTCGCCCGCTGGGGCTGTCCGTGGGTCTTCGGCACGGACGAGCCCGAGGAGCTGTTCGGCGCGCACGGCTTCAAGGTGGAGGCGCTGCAGCCGGGTGATCCGCAGGCCGGCTACGGCCGGTGGCCCGACCCGGTGCCGCCGCGCTCCGCGGCGGGCGTGCGGCGGGTGTTCTTCGTGCACGGCAAGAAGCAGCCGGCATGAGCGCCCCGGCCGTGCAGGAGGATGCCGTCACCGGCCGCGCACCGCGGCCGGCGGGCACCGCGCGCGTGCTGCTGGCGCCGATCACCGTCACCCCGTCGAAGCCGCTGACGCCCAGCCACCTCAAGGGCCTGCTGTGGACGGACGTGATGTACCGGGCCAGCAGCGTGCTGGCCGACGTCACCTACCGCTACAGTCCCACCACCTACCATCTCACCGAGCAGACCCTGGGGTTCTGGGAGTACCTGGACCGCACGGTCGGCGACGCCGACTACTCGGGGCTGTCGGAGGAGCAGATCGGCCAGCTGTACGTCGGCTACCGGGCCCAGGAGCAGAAGGCGGGCGCCGGGGCGCTGCGTCCCTACGCGCAGGCGGTGGAGGAGCAGGGCTGGGTGCATCCGGCCGGTGCCCGGGTGCTGGAGCTGTGGACGTCGCACTATGCGCGCCTGGGCCTGCACGACCCGGGGCTGACGGTCCATCAGCCGCCCGCGCTGGGGGCCGAGGAGTCCGTCGAGCGGCTGGCCGCGCTGGGGTTCTGCCTGGACCTGCGGGCCTGCGGGGGGCCGGTGTACCTGGACGCCACGCGCCACGGTCTGCCGCTGCGCCAGATCGTCGACCCGCACGGCCGGCCCAACTACCTGGCCTGCATGATGCGTGAACTGCTGTCGCTGGCGCCGTCGTTCGACGAGGTGGTGCTGCTGTACGACCGTGAGCTGGAGGCCGACTACCACCTGGTGGAGCGGGTGCTGGCCGCGAGCGGCACCCGGGTGCGCCGGGTGGTGCTGGGCCGGGTCCCGATCGACGGGCAGGTGCGCTCCGCGCGCCACGGCGGCTGGCAGGGCAACACGGTGGGCGCGCTGCTCGACGAGGCGGGCGCGCAGGGCGATCAGGCGGTGCTGCGGCTGGGGATGCGCCTGTACTTCATCGCGGTGCTCGGCGCCGGCCAGCAGCAGTCGCTGCGCCGTGAGGTGCTGCACCAGAGCCTGGCGCGGGCCGCGAAACTGCTCGCGCCGGGGCGGGCGGCGGAGGCGGCACCGGTGGCCGAGGTGCTGGCCCGCCACCGCAAGGACCACCTGCACGTCAATCCGTACCGTCTGACGTCGAGTCTGCTGGCCCGCCACCGCCCCGCTCCCGCCCGCGAACTCCTGGAAGCGGTCTATCTGTGATGATCTCCCAGCAGCTGCTGCGCGCCGAGAACGCCCGGCGCATCCGTGCGGTGCGGCCCGAACTGGCCGCGCGTCTGGACCTGCTGAGCGACGCCGGCCTGGCGGCCGCCCGGGCGGAGGTGGCGGCGGCGGGCGCGGAGCCGGTGGTGCCGGCGGTGTGCGTGCTGCGCGGTTTCGAGCTGTCCGCCTGGCTCCGGGAGACGTATGTGTTCGCCCGCGGGATCGGCGGCGAGGAGGCGGCCGCCTGGCGCCAGGACTTCACCCGCACCGTGTTCCTGGCCGGCAACCCGGCCCAGCTGCGCGAGCGGTTCGTCTTCAGCCATGTCGCCGCCGACGGGGCGAGCGCCTGGCTGGGCCCGGCGCCGGCCGAGCAGAGCACCGCGCTGCGCCGTCTGCTCAAGCTGTTCCCCGCCACCGCGTCGCTGCCCACCGCGGCGGGCACGGTCGTGGACCTGCCCGCCGACGGGCCGGTCGGGCGGCGGCCGGTGCGCCACGAACTGCACCTGGCCACCGCGGGCCTCACGCTCGCCCAGGCCCTGGTGCACCTGCACCATCTGCTGAGTGAGGCGGTCCTGGACCGCGTCCTGGGCCCGGGCGACCGGCTGGTCCTGCGGCCGGTGCCGCACCTGGTCGGGGTCAGCGGCCCGTTCGAGGCCCTGCGGATCGGCGCCGCGCCCCGGCAGCCGCAGCTCCTGCGCGCCCACGCCGCCCTCACCGCCTGCCCGTGAACCACCGGCGGGTGAGCGCGGCGGGCCGCCCCGGCGGCAGCCGCGGGCGGCGGGCACGGGGCGGGGTCAGGCGCGGCGCACGGTGATGTCGCCGCTGGTCGTGGTGATCTTCAAAACGACGTCGGGGCCGCCGTCCGAGGGGGCGCCCTGGGCGAGGTCGCCGCGCTGGTCCCCGCTGTTGGTCTGCAGGCTCGACTGCACGCCCAGGCCCTTGTCGACGCCGACGGACACGTCGCCGGAGGAGGTGGTGGCGTAGACGGCGCCGCCGTGGACGGCGGCGATGCGCACGTCGCCGGAGGACGTCTCGAGGCGGACGTCGCCGCCGGTGGTGCCCAGGCGCAGATCGCCGCTGCTCGACCTGGCGCTGACGGTTCCGGCGGCGTGGTCCACGCGCAGTCCCCCGGAGCGGGCGGCGAATTCCAGGAAGCCGCCGACGGTGCCCAGCTGGCTGTCCGAGGAGGACACGTCCAGGCGTACGTCGCCGGTGACGTGCTCGGCCTCCACGCCGCCGGAGCCGGTGTCGACGGCGAGGGAGGCGAGCCGGCCGTGGACCTCGAGGTCGGCGGAGTCGGAGGCGAACTCCAGGACCGAGCCGGCCGGCAGGGCGACGTCCACCCGGACCCGTCCCTTGAGCCAGCCGCCGCGCTCGCCGGTGAGCACGCTCAGGACCCCGTCCGCGTAGTACACGGCCGTGCTCTCGGCGGCCTTGCGGTCTCCGGAGCGCCACGCGGTCGCCGGGGCCACCTCGACGCTGACGCCGTGGCCGTCACCGGTCCGCACGGCGCAGGTGCCGCCGGGGATCCGTACGGACGCGGCGATGGGGCCGTTCGCGGGGAATTGGTACATCGCACCTTCACCAATCGTGTCGGGCGGACCGCGGGGTCCGCTCTGTGGGGGGTGTGCGTGCGCCGCGTGCCGGCGCTGTCCGGGCCGCGGTGCCGTCGGGGGCGGGCAGGGGGCGCAGCATGCTGTCGTCGAGGCCGATCATGCGGCCGACCATCGGGAACCAGGTCAGGCGGACGCTCTCCTTGGCGCTGTCGACCAGTGCGTCCCACGGCACGGGCGGCTGCGGGGCGGCCGGCGCGGGTGCCCGCGGGGGCGGGGCGGCCGAGGTCGCGAAGGGGTGCGGGGTGGGCAGGGGCGGCAGGCCGGCCCGGGCGAGCGCGGTGCGCGCGCAGCCGCGTACCGCCTCCAGCTGCCGCTGCCTGCTGTCCTGCAAGGGGCGCGGTGCGCGCTGTTCACCGGAGAGGCGGGGGGCGGGCCCGCCGTACGACGCCTCGGCGCTCCTGCCGGGCGGTGACGGCCGGCGGCGGGTCACCATGTCCCGTCGCCGGCCTCGGTCACACAGGTCATCGACATGGCGCAAGGCTAGGCGCGGTGCCGGCCGGGCCGACACCCCGACGGACCCCTGAGCGGGCAGTGAGGGGGCCGGGGCCCGCCGGCACGCGCCGCGGCGGCCCGGGCGGCCGGCCACCGGCGCGGTGGCGGCCCGAGGTGCCGCGCGCCTTTGCGCCGTACGGCACAGAACGCCTGGTGGCGGCGGCAGTTGACGCCGTGTGCCGCCCGGCGCGGCGGTGCGCGCGCCCGGTAGGGCGGCGCCCGTGGGCACTGCTCCCCCAGGCCCTAGGGGTGGCGCCGCGGCGGCCTGGAACCCGTACGCCCCGAGCAGGCGCACCGGTGCGTGCCGTGGCAGGAGGAGGGGCTCGGCGAACGCCATGCGCAGGTCCTTCCCCTCGTACCAACAGCGGTGCGGGCGGCGGGTGTTGACAGCGCCATGGGCCGGCGCGGCCACCCGCTTCCGCGACCGTGATCGTATCGTCGCGGGATGTGCGCCCCCTGACCACCGCCGCCGCGGCGGGTGGCGCCGGGGCCCGCGGCAGGCCGTGGGCCGGCGGAAGGGGCAGGCCGGGGGCGTAGGGGTGGTGGAAACCCCCTGGGGTCGCGTGGGGGCAGCACCCGCCGGGATGTGGGGCCCAGCCCGCTGTCGCCGCCGCACCCGGATCCGCAGACTCGGCGACATGACGATCCCCACTGACGCCCTCACCGCGGCCGGGACGCCCGCCGCCCGGATCCGCAGGCCCGCCGCCGCCCAGGCCGGCAGCGACTTCGCCCGGCTCGCCCAGCGCATCGCCGACGCGGGCCTGCTCAGGCGGCGCCACGGCTACTACGCGGTGCGCCTGACCCTGGTGGTGGTGATGCTGGCGGCGGGCTGGACGGCCTTCTTCGCGCTCGGCGACAGCTGGTGGCAGCTGGCGGTCGCCGCCTACCTGACCGTGGTGTTCGGCCAGATCGCGCTGGCCGCCCACGACCTGGCGCACCGGCAGGTCTTCCGGACCCGCCGGCCCAGCGAGATCGGCGGGCGGCTGTTCGCCAACCTGGGCATCGGGATGAGCTACGGCTGGTGGATGAACAAGCACACCCGTCACCACGCCAACCCCAACCACGAGGACCTGGATCCCGACGTCTCCCCGGACCTTTTGGTGTGGTCCACCGACCAGGCCCGTGCCAGCCGCGGGCTGGCGAACTTCTTCGGCGGCCACCAGGCGTACCTGTTCTTCCCGCTGCTGATGCTGGAGGGCTTCAACCTGCAGGTGTCGAGCGTGCGGGCGCTGCGCTCGCGGCAGCTGAAGCACCGGCTGCTGGAGGGCGCCCTGCTGTTCGCGCACGCGGCGGCGTTCCT
The DNA here is from genome assembly GCF_030817535.1 of Streptomyces sp. V3I8. Classification (NCBI taxonomy): domain Bacteria; kingdom Bacillati; phylum Actinomycetota; class Actinomycetes; order Kitasatosporales; family Streptomycetaceae; genus Streptomyces; species Streptomyces sp. V3I8. The sequence goes on from NZ_JAUSZL010000004.1 coordinate 152,421, forward strand.
GTCCGCGCTGTTCCTGGTGCTGTCGCCGGGCAAGGCGGTGGCGTTCCTGCTGGTCAACCAGTGCCTGTTCGGTGTCTATCTGGGATGCGTCTTCGCCCCGAACCACAAGGGCATGCCGACCCTGACCGGCGGTGAGCGGCCCGACTTCCTGCGCCGCCAGGTGCTGACCTCGCGCAATGTGCGCGGCGGGCCGGTCCGGGACGTGCTGCTGGGCGGGCTGAACTACCAGATCGAGCACCACCTGTTCCCGAGCATGCCCACGGTGCACCTGCGCCGCGCCCAGGGCATCGTGCGCGAGTACTGCGCGGAGCTGGGTGTGCCCTACCACGAGACCGGGCTGATCGAGTCCTACCGGGAGGCGCTGACGCACCTGCACCGGGTGGGCGAGCCGATCCGGCGGCGGCGCGCGGCGGCCTGACCCGCAGGCACGGCACGGGCACGGCGTGCGGACGGCACGGGCACAGGTCCATGCACAGGTACATGCACGGACCCCTATCCGGGCGGCGGCCGGGAACATAGGGGTCCGTGCGCCTTCTGGCGCCGGGGCACCGCAGTTAGGTTTGTCGCAGCTCAGCCGACTGCTGTGCGTCCTCACCCGCCGTCCCACTCCAGGAGTGCCGATGTCCGAGACCGCGCACAGCCCTGAGCCCGCCGCCGGCAGCGGCACGGAGCAGGTCCCGGCGGACCGGGCCGGCCAGGAGCTGCTGGTCGAGGACGACCTGCTGGTCGAGGAGGTCTCCATCGACGGTATGTGCGGCGTCTACTGACCGGAGCGCCGCGAAGAGGAGGAGCAGTCGTGTTCGATGCCGGGCAACCCTACCGCTGCTCCCCCCAGGTGGCCCTGCGCCCCGAGCCCTTCGGCGCGCTGGTGTACCACTTCGGGACGCGGCAGCTGTCGTTTCTGAAGACACCCGAACTCCTGGACATCGTGCGGTCGTTGGAGCACCACGAGGACGTGGGCGCGGCGGTGGACGGTGCGGGGGTCCCGCCGCGGCGGCGCGCGGCCTATCTGCAGGCCATGGCCGGCCTCGCCGCCGCAGGCACCATCGAACCGCGCTGAGCCGCGCCCCAGACGTGCCGGGAGAGACCGCATGAAGCTCGTCGACCACATGTCGCGGGGGCTGGACGCCCCGATCTGCCTGACCTGGGAACTGACCTACGCGTGCAACCTGTCGTGCGTGCACTGCCTGTCCTCCTCGGGCCGCCGCGACCCGCGGGAGCTGGACACCGCCCAGTGCCGGGCCGTCATCGACGAGTTGCAGCGCATGCAGGTGTTCTACGTGAACATCGGCGGCGGTGAGCCGACCGTGCGGCCCGACTTCTGGGACCTCGTCGACTACGCGACCGACCACCAGGTGGGGGTGAAGTTCTCCACCAACGGGGTGCGCATCACCCAGGAGCGGGCCCGCCGGCTGGCCGCCGGTGACTACGTCGATGTGCAGATCTCCCTGGACGGGGCGAGCGCGGCGGTCAACGACGCGGTGCGCGGCGCGGGTTCCTACGCCACCGCCACCACCGCCATGCGGCGGCTGGCCGACGCCGGCTTCGCCGACTTCAAGATCAGTGTCGTGGTGACGCGGCAGAACGTGGGACAGCTCGACGACTTCGCCGCCATGGCGCAGGAGTTCGGGGCGCAGCTGCGGCTGACGCGGCTGCGTCCCTCGGGACGCGGCGCCGACGTGTGGGACAGCCTGCACCTGGGCGCCGACCAGCAGCGGATGCTCTACGACTGGCTCGTCGAGCACGGTGAAGGGGTGCTGACGGGGGACTCGTTCTTCCACCTCAACGCGCTGGGCGACACCGCGCTGCCGGGGCTGAACCTGTGCGGGGCGGGCCGGGTGGTGTGCCTGATCGACCCCGTAGGCGATGTGTACGCGTGCCCGTTCGCCATCCACGAGGAGTTCCTGGCGGGCAGCGTGCTGTCGCCGGGCGGGTTCGCCGGGGTGTGGCGCGATGCGCCGCTGTTCGCGTCGCTGCGCGAGCCGCAGGGCGCCGGGGCGTGCTCCTCGTGCTCGGCGTTCGACGCGTGCCGCGGCGGCTGCATGGCGGCGAAGTTCTTCACCGGGCTGCCGCTGGACGGCCCGGACCCCGAGTGCGTGCGCGGGCACGGGGAGCGGGCGCTGGAGCTGGTGGCGGCGGGATCCGCGCCGCGCCCCGGCGCGGACCACTCCCACCGCACCCGCCCGGCCGCGAAGGCCGGCCCGGTGCCGGTCACCCTGGGCCGGCGGCCGCCCGCGCCCGCCGCGGTGGACCGGGCGTGCGACGTCGACCCGCTGGCCGGGTTCCGCCCGCCGCGGCCGGCCGGCAGCCTTTCATGACGCTCCTCGAGCCGCTCGTGCTGGCGGGCCGCACCGCGCCGAGCCGGGTGGTGTTCGGGCCGCACGAGACCAACCTCGGCACCGGCCGCGCCCTGTCGGCGCGGCACGTGGCCTACTACGAGCGGCGGGCGGCCGGCGGCGCGGGACTGATCGTCACCGAGGGCGCCAGCGTCGACGACTCCGACTGGCCCTACGAGCGGGCGCCGCTGGCGGCGCAGTGCCCGCCCGGCTGGCGTGCGGTCGCCGCCGCCTGCCGGCCGCACGGCTCGCTCGTCGTGGCCGGCCTGGGGCACAGCGGCTCGCAGGGCTCCTCGGCGCACGCCCAGACGGCTCTGTGGGCGCCGTCGCGGGTCGCCGACGTCGTCACCCGCGAGATGCCCATGGAGATGGAAGGCGCCCAGATCGACCGGCTGGTGGCGGGTTTCGCGTCGGCGGCCCGCGGCGCGGCGGAGGCCGGCCTGGACGGTGTCGAGGTCGACGCGGGCCAGTTCAGCCTGGTGCGGCAGTTCCTGTCGGGGCTGACCAATGTGCGCGAGGACGCCTACGGGCAGGACCGGACCCTGCTGCTGCGCTCGGTGTTGTCGGCGGTGCGCGCGCAGCTGGGCCCGGGGCGGATCATGGGCCTGCGGCTGTCCTGCGACGAGCTCGCGCCCTGGGCCGGCATCACCGGCGAGCAGGCCGCGGACATCGCCAGGAAGGTCGCGCGGCAGGTCGACTACCTGGTCGTGGTGCGCGGTTCGGCGATGAACCTCGCCGCGACCCGCCCGGACCTGCACACGCCGCCCGGCTTCAACACCGACCTGTGCCGTGCGGTGCGCACCGCGGTGGACGGCGCCACCGCGGTGGTGCTGCAGGGCTCGGTCGTCGACCCGGCGCAGGCCCAGCGGGCGCTGGAGGACCACAGCGCGGACCTGGTGGAGATGACGCGGGCCCAGATCGCCGATCCCGCGCTGGTGGCGCTGTGGCGGGCCGGGCACGGCGAGCGGATCAGGCCGTGTGTGCTGTGCAACCAGAAGTGCCGGGTACGCGACAGCCGCAACCCCCTGGTGAGCTGTGTCGGGGAGCCGCGCAGCGGCCACGAGAGCACCGACGCGCCGGTGGAGGGCACCGACGGGGCCGTCCTGGACGTGCTGGTCGTCGGCGGCGGCCCGGCCGGCCTGGAGGCGGCCCGGGTGCTGGCGGGGCGCGGGCACCGGGTGGAGGTCGTTGAGCGGGAGCCGGTGCTGGGCGGCGCCCTGCGGTGGGCCGCCGCGGTGGGCGGCCGGGCCGGGCTGGGCCGGCTCGCCGGCTGGTGGGAGGCGGAGCTGCGGCGGCTGGGGGTCACGGTGACGCTGGGCCGCTGTGTCGGGGCGCAGGACCTCGACGCCGCCGGGGCGGCCGGCCGCAGTGTGCTGCTGGCCACCGGTTCGCTGCCCGGGCCGCGCGGCTACGAGGTGCGGGGGGCCACCGTCGTGGAGGCGGCCGACCTGCTCGCCCGGGGCCCGGCGCGGGCGCTGCCCGAGGGTGCGGTCGTGGTGGTGGACCCGGTGGGCGACGCGGTCGGCGCGGGCATCGCCGAGCAGCTCGCGCGAAGCGGGCGCACCACCGCCGTCGTCACGCAGGACCTGGTGGTGGGCACCCAGCTGGCCCTGACCGGTGACCTGGCGGACGCCAACACCCGCCTGCAGCTGGCCGGGGTGGAACTGGTCAAGCGCAGCGTGCCGCGGCTGGCCCGCGCGGGTGAACTCCTCGTCGAGGACGTGATGACCGGCAGGCGGCGCACCCTGGCGTGCGCGGCCGTCGTGCACTGCGGGCACCGGCTGCCCGACGAGCGGCTGTCCCTGGCGCGCCCGGGCCTGCTGCGGGCGGGCGACTGCGTGGCGCCCCGGACGCTGCACGAGGCGGTCCTGGAGGGGCGGCGGGCGGCCCTGGCGCTGGCCGGCGACGCCAAACCGGGAAGCGGGCCGGTGTCATGACGTACCGTCATCTGTTCTCCCCGCTGCGGGTGGGCCCGCTGGTGCTGGCCAACCGGGTGGTGTTCTCGGCGCATCTGACGAACTTCGCCGAGGACGGGCTGCCCGGTGAGCGGCATGCCGCCTACTACGCGGCGCGGGCGGCCGGCGGAGCGGGCCTGGTGATCACCGAGGAACACTCGACGCATCCCACCGACTGGCCCTACGAGAAACTCATCCACGGCTTCCGGCCGGAGGTCGTGCCGGGCTACCGGCGCATCACCGAGGCGGTGCACGCGCACGGGGTGCCGGTGCTGGCGCAGCTCAACCACAACGGCGGCCAGGCGTCCGGCATGTACTCGCGCCGCCCGGTGTGGGCGCCCTCGCCGGTGCCGGACCCGCTGTTCCGGGAGGTGCCCAAGGCGGTCGACCTCGCCGAGATCGCCGAGATCACGGCCGGCTACGCGCAGGTCGCCGGGCACTGCGCCGAGGGCGGTTTCGACGGGGTGGAGCTGCAGTGCTCGCACTCCTCGGTGGTGCGCGGCTTCCTGTCCCCGGCGACCAACCGCCGCGGCGACGCCTACGGCGGCACCCTGGCCAACCGGGCCCGGCTGCTGCTGGAGATCATCGACGCGGTCCGTGAGGCGATCGGCCCCGGGCGGGCGCTGGGCGTGCGGCTGTGCGGCGACGAGCTGATCGACGGCGGCACCACCCTGGAGGAGGCCGTCGAGGTGGCCCGCATGGTGGAGGGGACCGGGCAGGTCGACTACATCAACACCTCCATCGGTGTGGCCACCTCGACGCTGTACATGATCGAGGCGTCGATGGCGGTGCGGCCGGGGTATGCGCTGTTCGTCTCCAACGCGATCCGCCGCGCGGTACGGCTGCCGGTGATCGGGGTGGGACGCATCAAGGACCCGGTGCAGGCCGAACGGGCGCTGGCCGAGGGCCACTGCGACCTGGTGGGCGTGGTGCGCGGGCAGATCGCCGATCCCGACTTCCTCGCCAAGGCGCGCACCGGGCACGGCGCGCAGATCCGCACCTGTCTGTCCTGCAACCAGGAGTGCGTGGGCCGGATGGGCCTCAACCACCGGCTGGGCTGCATCGAGAACCCGGCGGTGGGCCAGGAGTCCGTCGTGCTGCCCCCGCCGCGCCTGGGCACCCGGCGGGTGCTGGTGGTCGGCGGCGGTCCCGGCGGGCTGCAGTGCGCCGCCACCGCGGCCCGGCGCGGGCACCGGGTGACCCTCTACGAGCGCGAGCCGGCGACCGGGGGGCAGGTGACGTCCGCGGCCGTCGTGCCGGGACGGGCGGAGTTCGCGGACCTGGTGCGCAATCTGCTGGCCGAGTGCCGCCGCCACGGTGTGGAGATCCGCACGGGGGTGGAGGCGACCGGGGAGCTGCTGCGCGCGCAGCGCCCGGACACGGTGGTGCTGGCCACCGGCGCCCGCCCGCAGCCGCCGCACTGGGCGGGCGCGCTGGAGCGGGTGGTGGACGTCCGGGACGTCCTGGAGGGCCGGGCCGCCCCCTTCGGGGAGGTGCTGGTGGTCGACGAACTGGGCTTCCACCAGGCGACGTCGGTGGCGGAGCTGCTGGCCGACCGGGGCTGCCGGGTGGAGATCTGCACGCCCGCCATGGTGGTCGGCCAGGACCTCGGCATCACCTTGGACATGGAGACGTTCTGCGCGCGGGCGGACGCCAAGGACATCACGTTCGCCACGGACCGGGTGGTGCTGTCCGCGGAGGCCGAACGAGACGGTGCGGGAGTGAGTCTTCAGGTGCTGACGCACACCACCGGCCAGATGTCCCCGGTGCGCGCCGACTGGGTGGTGTGCGCGGTGCACCAGGCGCCGCGGGACGAGCTGTGGCAGGACCTGCGGGAGGCTGCGTTCGAGGTGCACCGGGTGGGTGACTGCCTCGCGCCGCGCCGCGCGAACGCCGCGGTCCTCGAGGGCCACCGCGTGGCGGTGGCGCTGTGAGCGGCGGGGCGCTGCCCGCGCGGGACGCGGTCGCGGTGATCGTGGTGCGCGGCGGTGAACTGCCGCAGGGGGCGGCCGAGTCGGCGGCGGAGGCCGGCGCCGGCGCCCTGCTGGTGGGCGACGGCGTCCAGGAGGCCCGCGGCCGGCTGGACAGCGCCCGCACGGTGTGGGCGCTGGAGGCCGCCTCCCTGCCCGACCCGGGGGTGCTGGCCGCGGTGCTCGCCCCGCTGCTGGCCCGGGTGCACACGGTGGTGCTGCCCGCCTCGCCGGACGGCCGCGACCTCGCGCCCCGGCTGGCGGCGGCCCTGGGGCGGGTGCTGCTCGCCGGCGCGCTGACGGTGACCCGGCACGGCGCGCAGGTGCTGCGGCACGAGGGCCGGCAGCTGGCCGAACTGGCCGTGGAGGGGCCCTTCGTGGCCACGCTGGTGCCCGGGGTGCGCGGTGCGGGCCCGGCCGGCGGGACGCCGGTGACCCATCTCGTCGAGGCGTCCTGGCCCGGTGCGCCGGCCGGGACCCGCGCTCTGGGCACCGCCGCGCCGGGGCCGGGCGGGGCCCCGCTGGAGCAGGCCTCCCGGGTGCTGGGCGCGGGCGCCGGGCTGGGGGACGGCGCGGCGGTGGCGGTGCTGGCCGGCGTGGGCCGGGCGCTGGGCGCCGCGGTGGGCGCGACGCGCGCGGTGACCGACCAGGGCTGGCTGGGCCACGACCGGCAGATCGGCACCACCGGAGTGGTCCTGGACCCCGACCTGTACGTGGCGTTCGGTGTCTCCGGTGCCTCCCAGCACGTCGGCGGGCTGGGCAGGCCGCGCCATGTGGTCAGTGTGAACACCGACCCGCACTGTCCGATGACCGCGATGGCCGATCTGGGCATCGTGGCCGACGCGCCGGCCGTGCTGGCCGAGCTCGCCCGGCGGCTGGAGGACGTGTGATGAGCGATCCGATGTTCGACGTGGTCGTGGTCGGGGCGGGGCCGGCGGGCAGTGCGGCCGCCCTCACCGCGGCCCGGGCCGGCCGGTCGGTGGCGCTGGTGGAACGCGGCCCCCATCCGGGCTCCAAGAACGTGTACGGCGGTGTCGTCTACGGCCGGGTGCTGGACGAGCTGGTGCCCCGGTGGTGGGAGCAGATGCCGGTGCAGCGCTGGGTCACCCGCCGCTCCACCATGGTCATGACCGACCGGCAGGCCCTCACGGTGGACGTGCGCGCCCAGGCCTGGGGCGGTCCGCCGTACAACGGGGCCACCGCCCTGCGGGCCGACCTGGACGGCTGGCTGGCCGATCTGGCCCAGGAGGCGGGCGCGGTGCTGGTGCCGTCCACGGTGGCCACCGGTCTGCTGCGGGCGGCCGACGGAACGGTGCGCGGTGTGCGTACGGACCGCCCGGACGGCGAGCTGAGCGCCGGCGTGGTCATCGCCTGCGACGGGGTGAACTCCTTCCTCGCCAAGGAGGCCGGCCTGTTCGGCGGCCGGACCGGCGCCCGGCACACCTCGCTGGGTGTCAAGGAGACCCTGGCGCTGCCGCGCGAGGTGATCGAGGAGCGGTTCGCGCTGCGCGGCCGCGACGGCCTGGACATGGAGATCCTCGGCTGCACCCGCGGCATCCCCGGCGGCGGTTTCCTCTACACCAACCTCGACTCCCTCAGCGTGGGCGTGGTCGTCGGCCTGGACGGGCTGGCCGCCTGCGGGGTGCGGCCCGAGGAGCTCCTCGCCGACCTCAAGGCGCACCCCTCGATCGCGCCGCTGGTGCGCGGGGCGGAGCTGAAGGAGTACAGCGCGCACCTGCTGCCGGAGGGCGGCTACGACACCATGCCCGAACTGGCCGGGGACGGGATCCTGGTGGCCGGGGACGCCGCGGCGATGTGCCTGGCGGCCGGGGTGTGGCTGGAGGGCGTGAACTTCGCGATCGGCGCGGGCATGTACGCGGGCCGGGCGGCCGCCGAGGCCCTGGCCCGCGGTGACACCTCCCGCTCGGGGCTGGCCGGCTACCGGCGTCTGCTGGAGGACTCCTTCGTCCTGGCCGACCACCGCAAACTGCGCCGGGCTCCGGGGCTGGTGTTCTCCGAGCGGATGCAGCAGCGCTACCCGGCTCTGCTGTGCGACCTGGCCGAGGAGTTCTTCCGGGTCGACAACCCGCGGCCCAAGCCGGGCCTGCGCCGCCTGCTGCGCCGTGGTGCGGCCGCGCACGGCGTGCGGCTGCACCATCTGCTGTCCGACGCACTGACGGCTTGGAGGTCGTTCGGATGAACGCCGAGTACCGCGGCATCGACTTCGAGGACCGGATGTCCACGGTGGACTTCCGGCTCTCGGAGCGTGCCCACATCAGCGTGGACGCGGCCGTGTGCCGCTCCTGCACCGCCCAGGTGTGCGTGCACGCCTGTCCGGCGAAACTGTTCGTGCCGACCTCCGACGGCGGCATCCTGTTCAACTACGAGCAGTGCTTCGAGTGCGGCACCTGCTACGAGGTGTGCGACGCCGAGGGCGCGATCACCTGGACCTACCCCGACGGCGGGCACGGCGTCGTCTTCCGGCAGGGGTGAGCGGCGTGCTGGTGGCGGCCGCACTGCGCTGCTTCGATCCGCACACGGCGGTGGACCCGCTCACCGGCGTGGTGCGCGAGGACCCGCACGCCGGGCGGGCGAGCGAGGCGGACCTGGCGGCGCTGGAGCACGCGCTGCGGCTGGCCGAGGCGCTGGGCGGGCGGTGCGTGGCCGTCACCGTGGGCGGGGCGCGGGCCGACGGCATGCTGCGCGAGGCGCTGGCGGCCGGCGCGCACGCGGTGCTGCGCGCCGAGGGCCCCGGCCACGACGGCGCGGCGACCGCACGGACCTTGCACCGGGCCCTGCTGGCCCGGCACGGCGCGCCGGACGTGGTGGTGTGCGGGGACCGCTCCCCCGACCACGGCACCGGCTCCACCCCGGCGTTCCTCGCGGCGCGGCTGGGCGCGGCGCAGGCGCTGGGACTGCTGGAACTGTCGCCGGGACGGCAGGGCACGCTGCACGCGGTGCGCCGCCTGGACGGCGGGCGGCGCGAGAGGCTGCGGGTGCCGCTGCCGGCGGTGTGCTCGGTGGAGGCCGGCGGCGTACGACTGCGGCGGGCCGCGCTGCCCGCGGTGCTCGCCGCGCGCCGGGCCGGCGTGCCGGTGCTGGCCGTCGCCCCGCCCGCCGGCGCGCAGCAGGTGCGCACGGTGGCCGTGCGGCCCTACCGGCCGCGGCCCAAGGAGCTGCCCGCGGTGGCCGGCGGCACGGCGCGGGAGCGGATGCTGGAGCTGACCGGCACGTTCGTGCCGCCCGCCGTGGCCCGCGTGGTACGCGCCGAGGACCCGGTGCTGGCCGTCGATGAACTGCTGGCGTTCCTGCGCACCCACGGCTATCTGAAGGAGGGCGGCCGGTGAGCGCCCGGGTGGCGGTGGTGACCGGCGCGGCCCGCGGGGTCGGGGCGGCGGTGGTGGGGCAGCTGGCGCGGGAGGGCTGGCGGGTCGTCGCCGTCGACACCTGCGCGGACCTGGCGGACCTGCCCGCGGCGGACCGCCGTCCGGGCAGCGAAGGGCAGCCGGCGGCGCTCGCCGCCCGGTGGCCCGGCACGGTGGTGGACGTGGTGGCCGACGTGCGCGACGCCGGGGCGCTGGCGGAGGCGGTCGCGCTGGCCGAGCGGGAGTTCGGCGCGCTGGACGCGGCGGTGGCGGCCGCGCCGGTGACCGCCGGCGGGCAGGGCCTGCGGGAGAGCGGCGAGGAGCGGCAGGCGCTGTCCGACATCGGCGTGCGCGCGGTGGCCGGCCTGGCGCGGGCCTGCGTTCCCGCGCTGCTGCGCCGGCCCGGCCCGGGCCCGGGCCGGTTCGTGGCGCTGGCGTCGGCCGCCGGCCACCGCGGGCCGTACCGCCTGGCCGGCTGCGACGCCGGCACGCACACCGTGGCCGGCCTGGTGCAGAGCCTGGCGAGCGACCTGCGCGGCACCGGCCTGCCGGACTCCGGCGCGGCGCTCCACGGGCCGGCGGACGCCCCGGACCTCGCCCGGCACCAGCTGGTGGGGCACCTGCTCTCGCCGCAGGAGGTGGCCGCCGCGGTGTGCTGGCTGTGCCACGAGCAGTCGGCCCCCCTGACCGGCACGGTCGCGCACACCGGCGGGGGCCTCACCGCATGAAGGACCGGCAGGACGGGAAGGGGGGCGCCGCGATGACGCCACTGCACGTGAGCGCCGACGCCGGTCTGCGGCGCCTGGACGGCGGACGGCTGCTGCTGGGCGGCTCGCCCTACCGGGTGCTGCGGCTGTCCGCGGCCGCCGCCCGGCTGCTCGACACCTGGCTGGCGGGCACGCCCGTCGCCGCGCTGCCCGCCCACCGGCGGCTGGCCGCCCGGCTGGTGCGCGCCGGTGTCGTGCACCCGGTGTACACGAGCGCCCGCCTGAGCGTGCGGGACGTCACGGTGGTGGTGCCGGTGCGCGACCACGCCCAGGCCCTGGCCGGGCTGCTGCCCGCGGTACGGGAGGTGGCCGAGGTCGTCGTCGTCGACGACGGCTCGCTCAGGCCGCTGCCGCAGGCCGCCGTGCGCCACCCCGTCTGCCGGGGGCCGGCGGCGGCCCGCAACACCGGCTGGCGGCTCGCGGGCACCGACCTGGTCGCGTTCCTGGACGCCGATGTCGTCCCGGACGCCGGCTGGCTGGACGTGCTGCTGCCCCACTTCGAGGACCCGGACGTCGCGGCCGTCGCCCCGCGGGTGCTCAGCGTCGCGGGCACCTCGCTGCTGGCCCGCTACGAGCAGGTGCGCTCCTCGCTGGATCTGGGCGGCGCGCCCGCGCCGGTGCGGCCGGGCGGCCGGGTGTCCTACGTGCCCTCGGCGGCCCTGGTCGTGCGCGTGTCGGCCCTGCGCGCGAGCGGCGGCTTCGAGGAGGAAATGCGTTTCGGCGAGGACGTGGACCTGGTGTGGCGGCTGGCGGCCGCGGGGTCGCTGGTGCGCTACGAGCCCGCCTCGACGGTGCGGCACGCCCCGCGCCCGCGGTGGCGGGGGTGGGCCCGCCAGCGTTTCGAGTACGGCACCTCGGCGGCTCCCCTGGCGCTGCGCCACGGCCGGGCCGTGGCCCCGCTAAAGATGTCCGCGTGGAGCGTCGCGGCCTGGGCGGGGCCGGCCGTGGGCCGTCCGCTGGCGGGCCTGGCGGTGGCGGGGGTGACCGCCGCGCTGCTGCCGCGCAAGCTGGAGGCGGTGGGCGTGCCGGCCGCCGAGTCGCTGAAGCTGGCCCTGCACGGCCACCTCGGCGCCGGGCGGCTGCTGGCCGACGCGCTCACCCGCTCCTGGTGGCCGGTGGCGGTGCCCGCGCTGGCGGCCACGCGCCGCGGCCGGTGGCTGCTGGCCGCGGCCTACGGCTGCCATGTGCAGGAGTGGTACCGGCGGCGGCCGCCGATCGATCCGCTGCGCTGGACGGCGCTGCGTGCGCTGGACGACCTGTGCTACGGCTCCGGAGTCTGGTGGGGCGCGGTGCGGCACCGCACCCTGGCCCCGCTGCTGCCGGACCTGGCCGAGTGGCCGGGCTGCGACGGCGTCCACACGGACACCGGCACCGGCCCCGGTGCCGATCCCAGCCCCGATGTCGGTGCCGATCCCGATCCCGGTGCCGCGGCTGGCCCCGATCCCGATCCCGGCCCCGGTGCCGATTCCGATCCCGATCCCGGTGCCGATCCCGGTGCCGGTGCCGATCCCGGTGCTGGTGCCGATCCCGGGGACGCGTCCCCGCCCGCCGCTCCCCCGGTCCCCGGCGCCGTCGGCGACAGCGGTCTGCCCCGCACCACCACCGGCGGCGCCGGTGCTCTTGACCCCGCCGGCGAGGAGGACGGTCCAGCCGCCCTCGCCGGCGGCGACACCTCCCCCGGCGTGCGGGCGCAATGAGGCGTCCGTACCGGCTGGACCAGCTGACCTGGCCGCAGCTCGAGGCCGCCGCCGGCCGCAGTCTGCTGGCCGTGCCGGTCGGCTCGACCGAACAGCACGGCCCGCACCTGCCGCTGACGGTGGACACGGACATCGCCGCCGCCCTGGCCGGCCGGCTCGCCCGCGGGCGCGAGGACGTGCTCCTGGCCCCGGCCGTGTCCTACGGATCGAGCGGCGAGCACGCCGCTTTCCCCGGCACGCTGTCGATCGGCCAGGAGGCTGTCGAGTCGCTGCTGCTGGAACTGGTGCGCTCGGCCGACGCGTTCGCCGGGGTGGTCCTGGTCTCCGGCCACGGCGGCAATGCGGCGCCCCTGGCCCGGGCGGTGGCCCGGCTGCGCCGCGAGGGCCGCCGGGTGCTGCCCTGGTCGCCCTCCGGCTCCCCCACCGACAGCCACGCCGGCCGCACGGAGACGTCCGTCATGCTGGAGCTGCGCCCCGAGAGCGTGCGCATGCACCGGGCCCGGCCCGGTGACGTCCGGGCGCTGGCCCAGGTGCTGCCGATCCTGCGCGCCTCGGGGGTGCGCGCGGTCAGCGGCAACGGCGTCCTGGGCGACCCCACCGGCGCCACGGCCGCGCAGGGCCGGCGCATCCTGGCCGCCTGGAGCGCGGACCTGCTGGCCGCCGTGGAGCGCTGGAGCGCCGCCACGGACCACGCCGGCGGCTGAGCCGGGGAAACCCGCCCGCACCGCCGCAGCCCTCCCCCGGCGGCCCCCTGATGACTCCCGGCGGCTCCCGGCGGCTCCCGGCTGCCTTCAGGGGCATACACCCGCGTGCTCGCCGTGGCCCGTTCCCGTATGCCGCTGGGGGTTGTCAGCGCACACCCGCACATGTACGGTTGTTCCATACGTAAGTACGTATAGATCAACTGTTCGGCATGCGACTCCCGAGTCGCCCAGCGACCGCCACGCCCGTTGCCTCCCCCGTCAACGAGGCGCGGCCAGGCCGGGGCCTCCGCAACCGCGGGGGCCCCGGCCTATTTCCGCGCACTCGCAAGGCGAGGGGCTCCCTCCGGTAAAACCACCCTCCGCGTTTGGCCGGTAGCCATGCGCGAACATTCGGCAACCCCTGCAAAGGGGGCCCCGGGTTGAGCTATATTCGGTCATACGTCTTAGTCATACGTCCTTGCCACACACCCGTATAGCGGGGAGGTCCGGCGACATGACACTCGTCGAACGTGATCGGCCCATCGAACTTCTGGAACAACTGCTCTCCCAAAGCTCCACCGGCCGCGGTCAGGTAGCCCTGATCAGCGGCGGTCTGGCAAGCGGCAAGACCGCGTTGCTCGACGCGTTCACCGACCACGCCGCGGCGTCGGGGGCCCTGGTCCTCAGCGCCACCGGCTCACGGGCCGAACGCACCCTGCAGATGGGGGTGCTGGACCAGCTGTTCCGCAGCCCGGGGCTGCCGCCGCAGGTCGCCGAGCACGCGGCCGCCATGGTGACGGTCTCCGCGCAGGTCCCCGACGAAGAGGACCTGGACCCCGTCACGATCCGCCAGTCGCACGTGACCCGGGTGCACGGCATCTGCTCGGTGCTGCTCGACCTGGCACGCGAACGCCCCCTGGTGATCGCCGTGGACGACCTCCAGTTCGTGGACGGCGTCTCGCTGCAGGTGCTGCTGTACCTGCAGCGCCGGATCCGGGCGGCGCGCGTGATGATGGTCTTCAGCGAGTGGGACCACCGGCACACCTCGCTGCCGCGCTCCCACGCGGAGCTCACCCGGCGCCCGCACTACCTGGTCAAACTCCCCCTGCTCAGCGAGGAGGGGGTGGCGCAGCTGGCCGCCGGGCACCTGGAGCCGGCCGTGGCGCTGCAGGCCGCGCCGCGGCTGCACCAGTGGAGCGGCGGCAACCCGCTGCTGGTGCGCGCCCTGCTGCAGGACGGATCCGCGTACGCCGCCGAGGGCCCCGCCCCGGGCAGCGCCTTCGGGCGGGCGGTGCTCAGCTGCCTGCACCGCTGGGAGCCGCTGCTGCCGGAGGTGGCGCGGGCGCTGGCGGTCCTGGGCGACTACTCCTCGCCCTCGATGGTGCGCCGGCTGATCGGCGTCGGGCGTGACACCGCGGCGCAGGTCGTGGGCGTGCTCCAGGAGGCGGGGCTGCTCCAGGGGCATCTCTTCCGCCATCCGGCGGCCCGCACGGCGGTGCTCAACAGCCTCAAGCCGGCCGACCGGGCGCTGCTGCACCTGCGGGCCGCCTCGATCCTGCACGAGCACGGCATCGCGGCGTCCGAGGTGGCGCAGCACCTGGTCGCGGCGGACAGCGGCGAGGGCCAGTGGGCCGCGGACACCCTGCGGGAGGCCGCCCAGGAGGCGCTGGCGGTCAACCGGCCCGAGTTCGCGGTGCAGTGCCTGACGCTCGCGCTGGGCGCGTGCTGCGACGAGCAGTCCCGTACGGCCGTGCGCAGGGCGCTGATGCGCATCGAGTGGCGTGCCAATCCCAGCGCCGCCGCCCGGCACCTGGCGCCCCTGCACAAGGCGCTGCGCGCCGGGGACCTGCCCGGCCGGGACGCGGTCCTGCTGGTGCGTCACCTGCTGTGGCAGGGCAGCCCGGAGGCGGAGACCGTGGCCGGGGACGTGCTGCGCGACGCGAACGAGCAGACCGACACCGAGGCGACGGCCGAGCTGCGGCTGGCGCACGAGTGGATCCACGGCGGCCAGCGCAGGCTGCCCCCCGACAGCGGTCCCGCCGCCCTGCCGACGCTGAGCAGGAAACCGGGCAAGGCCCACGGGAACCTGTGGATGCAGGCGGGCGCGACCCTCACCACGGCGCTGTCCGCACGCGGCAGCAGCAGCCGGGTCGTGGACAACGCCGAGCACATCCTGCGCAGCTGCCAGCTGACCGACCGGACCCTGGAAGCGGTCGCCAGCTCGCTGTCCGCCCTGCTCTACGCGGGAAGACCCGACCTGGCGGCCACCTGGTGCGACTCCCTGTCGCAGGATGCCGAGCGGCACGGGGCGACCACCTGGCAGGCGGTGCTGACCGCGCTGCGCGCGGAGATCCACCTGCTGCAGGGCAATGCGGCCGAGGCGGCCGCGCTGGCCCGCGGCGCACTGGACCAACTGCCGGTGCAGGGCTGGGGCGTGGTGATCGGGCTGCCGCTGTCGACGGCCATCCTGGCGGACGTGGCGACGGGCCAGCACACGCCGCTGCCCGAGCGTGCCGTGCCGCCCGCGATGTTCGACACGGTGTTCGGGCTGCGCTATCTGCACGCCCGCGGTCACCGGCACCTGGCCGGCGACCGGCTGCTGGCCGCGGTCAACGACTTCCAGCGGTGCGGCGACCTGATGCAGGAGCGCGGCACCGACCTGCCGACCGTGGTGCCCTGGCGCAGCGACCTGGCCGAGGCGCACCTGCGGATGAACCAGACGCAGACGGCCCGGCAGCTGGTGGAGGAGGAGCTGCGCCGGCCGGGGGCCGACAACGCCCGGGTGCAGGGTCACGCGCTGCGGGTGCTCGCCGCCGCCAGCGATCCCAAGCTGCGGTCCGCGCTGCTGCGCAGGGCCGTGGACGCGCTGCAGGAGTCGGGCGACCGGCTGGAGCTGGCGGGCGCGCTCGACGAGCTGAGCCAGGTGCACCACAAGCAGGGCCACTACCGCCGGGCGCGGGTGGTGGCACGTCAGGCGGCGCAGGAGGCGCGCGCCCACCATGTGCAGGAGCTGCTGACCCGCGGTCCGCTGCACGCGGAGCCGGCCGGTGATACGGAATCGGCCGTTTCTGTCTCCGAGTCGGTGCTGAGCGACGCCGAGCGCAGGGTCGCCACCCTGGCCGCGCTGGGTCACACCAACCGGGAGATCAGCCGCCGGCTGTTCATCACGATCAGCACCGTCGAGCAGCATCTGACGCGGGTGTACCGCAAACTCAACGTCAACGGCCGGGCCGATCTCCCCGCCGGCCTGACGCTGCACCGCGAACACACCTCCGTCAGCGCCGGTCCGCAGAATTCGCAGGCATGCTGATCACGGCGCCGGCCGGCCCCGGTGGCTCGGGGACCTTCGCAGGTCCGGCGCCGTGCCGCGGTCGCGCCCCGGAAGGCGGTGCCTCTTCGCTGCCGGTAATCAGCCAGATGCGCCGCCGGGGTGCTCGGTACACCCCAACAGTGAATCCAGACCCCTCTCCAACGTCGGCCGGGCCTGCCACCATGGAGGCATGTCGTCGTCCGAGCCGTGCCGGATGGTCGTGGGGGCGGCCACCTGTCAAAGACATGGAACGGCGGACTGCGCGGGGTCCGCGGGGAGGCAATCGTGGCCATTCGACCCGAGCCGGGCGTGACGGCGGTCGTCCTGGAGAACGGGTACCTGGAGTTGTACTCACAGCACTCGGGGACCCGGATCTGCTGGGGGCCGGTGAACACGGCGATGTGGCTCGCCATCCGCCAGCACGACGGACAGCTGGACGCGGCGGCCGATCTGCTGGCGACGCTGTGGGACGTGGACCCGCTGTACATGCGCTCGGATCTCGATGTGTGGGTGAGTGAGCTCGGCGATGCCGGGCTGGTGCGCAACGAGCCCTGAGCGGGCACGGCGGACAGGTGCCCCGGCGGCGGGGCCGGGGCGCGGATCAGGCGGCGCGGGGTCAGGGCTCGGTGCGCACCAGCCCGGCGGCGCCCAGTTCGTCCGCCCACATCTCCAGTTCCGCGTGAATGAGAACGGATTCCGAATTCCACAGCACGGACAGGGCGTCGGCGGCCTCGCCCAGGTTTCCGTCGTGCTGGCGCAATGCGATCCACATGGCGGCGGCGAGCGGCGCGAACTTGTGTGTCTCGCCGCTGCTCGTGAGCAGGAGGAGTTCCCCGCTTTCCAGCACGGTGGCCGTCACCCCCGGCTCGGGTCGAACTCGCATGGATCCCCCCTCCTTGCGGCAATCCACGCGCCCGGCTAGCCGAGGGGGTGCAAAAACGCAAGAGGCCGAAAAAGGCCGCTTCGGCGGCGACACCACGGACAGTTACTTTAATCGGGAACAGACCCTGAGACGTCGGTGAACCGTGGGATGCTCGGCCGACCGGGTGCGCGGGGCGCCTGTCGCGCAAGAGTGCGCCCGCGACGGTCGGGAGACAGTCTGGACCGACATTCTTATTTTATCTGCAGTTTACAGAGACGTAAAGAGCAGTAGCGGAGAGTTCCGGCGGAAGTGAACTGCGTTCGGGGAATCGGGGAGAAAACGGCAGGGGCACCGCGACCGCGCGGTGCCCCTGCCGTGCTTCGGCCGGC
Organism: Streptomyces sp. V3I8; assembly: GCF_030817535.1. Taxonomy (NCBI): domain Bacteria; kingdom Bacillati; phylum Actinomycetota; class Actinomycetes; order Kitasatosporales; family Streptomycetaceae; genus Streptomyces; species Streptomyces sp. V3I8. Next base: position 169,755 of record NZ_JAUSZL010000004.1, read on the forward strand.
GGCTAGCGGTGTCCGGAGGCGGGCGTCTGCGACAGGTGACCGGAGATCTCGGACATCACGGCGGCGGCGTGGGAGTTGAGGAAGAAGTGCCCGCCGGTGAAGCGGCTCACCCGGAACGGCCCGTTCGTGTGCTCCTGCCAGGCGTCCGCCTCCTCGGGGGTCACCTGCGGGTCCTCCTCGCCGACGAGGGCGAGCACCGGGCAGTTCAGCCGCGGTCCGCCGGTGAAGCGGTAGGTCTCCGCGGCGCGGTAGTCGTTGCGGACGGCCGGCAGGATCATGCGCAGGATCTCCGGGTCGCCCAGCACCTGGGTGTCGGTGCCGCTGAGCTTCTTCAGCTCCTCGATGAGGGTGTCGTCGCCGGCCAGGTGGACGGCTTCGTCCCGGAAGCGCGAGGGGGCGCGCCGGCCCGAGGCGAACAGTCCCCGCAGGACCACGCCCCGGCTCTCGAGCCGCAGGGCGACCTCGAAGGCCAGGGACGCGCCCATGCTGTGGCCGAAGAGGGCCAGCGGGCGGTCCGCCCACGGCAGCAGTTCCTCCACCACGGCGTCGGCGAGCCCGGCGACGGTGTCGATGCAGGGCTCGCCGCGGCGGTCCTGGCGGCCCGGGTACTGCACGGACAGCACGTCGACGTGCGGCGACATGGCCCGTGAGACCGGGAAGTAGAAGGTGGCCGAGCCTCCCGCGTGGGGGAAGCAGACCAGCCGCACGGGCGCTTCGGGCGCCGGATGGAACCGGCGGATCCACGCGCCGGTGCCGGCGGATGATCCAGTCATGGCTTCTCGGCTTCCTCTCGGGTGCTGCCGTCCGGACCCCGCCGGCCCGGTGCCCGGACGGCTCCACGGCCGCGGGCCGCGGGGCCGCCGCGCCGCAATTGCGGGTTCACCGAAAGGAGCGGGCGTGTTCCGATTCCCGACACCGACGTGTGTGCGGAGCCGCGGGTTTCATGACCTTCGTAAAAGAAAGGCAAAAAAACGGCAAGGGTGTTCCGGGTTGTCCCGGCATCTCATTCAATCTGTCTGTGCATGAACGCCACCAGAGGGGGGAACCCCCTACTCTGCGGATGAATCCCCCTACGCGTGCACCGATTCGCGTGAAGGCAGCTTCCGGGAATCCGTCAAGCATGTGGAAGTTCATGGCGGTTCGGTACGCATCGGCATCCGAAAATGGCGTGAATTCTTCCCGGCACTTAATGCCCTGCAGGTTCTGGCCACTGCGCTCGAGTTGGAGTAGACCTAGTCTCGAATCGTTCACATGTACCGTCCATTCTTCATCCACCGGTGCCGCGCGAGCGGCCGGCGGGTGGCGGACGGTTTCCATGACATTCGGGGGCTTCGGTGACGCTGGTCGGTCGCGACTCGGTACTGCACACACTGCACGACGCACTGGAGAGATGCGTGCCGGGGGAGGCGCACACCGTTCTGGTGGAGGGGGCGGCGGGGTGCGGCAAGAGCGAGCTGCTGGACACCTTCGCCGAGCGGGCGTCGGGACAGGGGGCGCTGGTGCTGCAGGCCGTCGGATCGGCGGCCGAGCGCACGCTGGCGCTGGGGGTGATGCACCAGCTGGCCTCCTGCGCCTCGCCCGGTTCGCTGCCGGTGCCCGCGGCGGCCGGCAGTGAGCTGTCGCGGACCGCGGCCATGCACGCGTTCTGCGCGGCCCTGCGGACCCTGACCGCCCGGACGCCGGTGGTGGCCTGCGTGGACGACCTGCACCACGTGGACGACGCCTCGCTGCGCTTCTTGGCCCACATCCTGCGCCACGCGCGGTCGGCGGCGTTCCTGCTGGTCGTCGCCGGGCCCGTGCACGACAGCCGGCGCCACCGCGACTTCCGTACGGAGCTGCTGCGGCGTACGAACGTCACCCTCACCCGCCTGGAGCTGTTCACCCTGGCGCAGACGGGTTCCGCGCTGGCCGGCCGCGGCCGGACCGGGCGCGACGCGAAGCTCGTGGGCGCCCTGCACGCGCACAGCGGCGGCAATCCGCTGCTGCTGCGGGCGCTGGCGGAGGAGTACGAGTGGGCGGCCCCGCAGGCCGCCGCCGCGGCCGCCGGCGGCGGGCCGCACCGCCCCTTCCCGGCCGTGGACGGCCTGTTCGTGGCGGCGGTCGACAGCTGCCTGCGCCGCAGCGGCGCCGGGGCGCCGCAGGTCGCGCAGGCCCTGGCGGTCCTCGACGGCGAGGGCAGCGACCAGGAGCTGGGCCGGCTGGTGGAGCTGCCGGCCGCGGACGTGGCCCGCGCGCTGGCCTCGATCACCGCCGCGGGCATCGTGGAGCAGCGGCGTTTTCGCCACCCGGTCGTCGCGGCGGCGCTGCTGGACCGGATGGATCCGGCCGAGCGCGCGCTGCTGCACCGGCGGGCCGGGGAGGTCCTGCACGCCGGCGGGCAGCCCAGCGGCAAGGTGGCCCGGCACCTGGTGGCGGCCCAGCACGAGGGCGGCCGGCTGCCCGGGGCCGCCTGGGTGAGTGACGTGCTGCGCGAGGCCGCCGAGCAGCTGGTCGCCGCGGACGACATACGCCAGGCCGCAGCCGTCCTCGAACTGGCCCACGCGGGCAGCGCCGACGAACAGCAGCGCGCGGAGATCAAGACCCGGCTGGCGTCGGTCACCTGGCGGTTCAACCCCTCGGCGGCCGAGCAGCACCTGTCGGCGCCGCTGGGCATGCTGCGCGAGGGCGGGCTGGGGGTCGAGCGGATGGAGCCGCTGGCCGCGGCCCTGGCCACGCAGGGCCGGGTGGCGGAGGCCAACGAGGTGGGCGCGCACATCAGCGCGGCGCTGGGCACCGAGTACGGCTCGCGCGCCGAGAGCGGCGAGCGGCAGCTGTCCGACGGCCCGCAGGACCGCGAGGCGGCCCGCAGCGAAAGGATTCTGCAGAGCACGGTGCTGCAGGACTCCACGCTGCTGGCGCTGGTGCGGGCCATCCGCACGCTGGTGCACTGCGAGCAGCCCGAGCGGGCCGCGACCTGGTGCGGTCAGCGGCTGGAGGAGGCGGCCCGCTGCAACGCCCCCACCTGGCAGGCGACGTTCGCCACGCTGCACGCCGAGGCGCTGCTGCGCCTGGGCGACCTGCCCGGGGCCAAGGAGTACGCGCTGCTGGCGCTGGAGTTCCTGCCCCAGCGCAGCGGCAACGCCTTCGCGGGCAGTCCCACCGCCCATCTGATCCGGGCGCACACGGGCATGGGCCGGCACGCGGAGGCGGCCGCCCAGCTCGAACAGCCGGTGCCCGACACGCTCTTTCGCAGTGTGCACGGACTGGCCTACCTGCGCGCCCGCGGTCTGCACTGGCTGGCCACCGGCCAACTGCGCGCCGCACTGGCCGACTTCCTGGAGGTGGGCCGGCTGGCCCGGGAGTGGGGCATGGACCGGCCCGCCGTGCTGGCCTGGCGCGGCGACGCCGCGGAGGCCCTGCTGCAGCTCGGGGACCAGGAGCGGGCGGAGAAGCTGATCATGCAGCAGCTGGCCGGTCCCGACGCCCGCAGGTCCTGGGTGCGCGGGACGTCGCTGCGGCTGCGGGCGGCCCTGCAGCCCCCGCAGGCCCGCGTCCCCGTGCTCCACCAGGCGGTGGAGGAGCTGCGCAAGTCCGGGGACCGGGTGGAACTGGCCAGGGCGCTGGCCGATCTCGGCCAGGTGCTCCAGGAGCTCGGCGACGCCGCCCAGGCCGGGGTGTTCTCCCGGCAGGCGTGGGGGCTGGCCGAGAACTGCGGTGCGCGCCCGCTGCGCGAGCGGATCCTGCCGGGCGCCGTGGGCGAGCGGGCGCCGGCGGGCCGCGCGCCGCGGACGCCGGCGGCGGGCGAGAGCGAGTACCGGCTGAGCGAGTCCGAGCGGCGGGTGGCCACCCTGGCGGCCCGCGGCTACACCAACCGCCAGATCTCGCGCGAGCTGTACATCACCGTCAGCACCGTGGAGCAGCACCTGACCCGGGTCTACCGCAAGCTGAGCATCACCAGGCGCCAGGACCTGCCGGCCGATCTGCAGCTCGCCGCGCGCGAGGCCGCCTCCCGCGAGAGCGCCCCGGCGGCGCCGGGTGCCACCCCTATCCCGGCGCGTAGGGGTGTGCTGGGTACACCCGCGCACTCGGGTGCTGCGCCCATCGCGGCGCCCGCGCGCCGTCCGTAGCGTCTTTCCCGAAGGCGCACCGGGCGCCGTTGGAGGAGACTGCAGATGTCCAGGTTGAAGCACCGGGCGCCCGCCGGGAGCAGCGATGCGCTGCGCCTCGAATCGGTCAGCAGGGTCTACGGCACGGGTGCCGGTGCCGTGCGGGCCCTGGACGACGTGTCGCTGACGCTGGCGCCCGGCACGTTCACCGCGGTGATGGGGCCCTCCGGTTCGGGCAAGAGCACGCTGCTGCAGTGCGCGGCGGGCCTGGACCGTCCCACCTCCGGCCGGGTGTTCGTGGACGGCGGGGAGATGGCCGCCGGCAGCGAGGCCCGGCTGACGAGGTTCCGCCGCGAGCGGATCGGCTTCGTCTTCCAGCACTTCAACCTGCTGCCCATGCTGACGGTCCTGCAGAACGTGACGCTCCCGCTGCGGCTGGCCGGCAAGCGCATCGACCGGGCGCGCTGCCGTGCGGTGCTGGAGCGGGTGGGGCTGGGCGACCGGCTGGACCACCTGCCCTCGCAGCTGTCCGGCGGCCAGCAGCAGCGGGTGGCCATCGCCCGCGCCCTGGTCACCGAACCGCGTGTGGTCTTCGCCGACGAGCCGACCGGCGCGCTGGACACCCGCAGCGCCCGGGACGTGCTGGGGCTGCTGCAGGAGGCCGTGCGCTCCTACGGGCAGGCCGTCGTGATGGTCACCCACGACCCGGTGGCCGCCTCCTACGCGGACAGCGTGCTCTTCCTCGCCGACGGCCAGCTGGTGGGCATGATGGAGCGCCCGGGCGCCGAGGCGATCGCCGAGCGGATGACCCACCTGGGCGACGAAGTGGCCCGGCGCCGTGTGACGGCGGGTGCATGACGATGATGTCCTTGGCCCTTCGGTCGCTGCGCCACCGCGCGGGCGGCTTCCTGGCGAGCTTCCTCGTCATGTTCCTCGGCGCCACCATGCTGATGTCGTTCGCGTCGATGCTGGACACCGCGCAGGACAAGGCGGTCGACGCGAACAGCGAGGAGACCCTCACGACGCTGGCCGGTGTGGTCGGCGGCTGGGGTCTGCTGCTGGTCGTCTTCGCCGTGACCTCGACGCTGACCCTGTCCGTGCAGCAGCGCAGCAGCGACATGGCCCTGCTGCGCAGCGCGGGCGCCACCCCCGGACAGGTCACCCGGATGATCATGAGTGAGGCGGCGGTGCTGTCCGTGCTGGCCTCACTGCTGGCCGTGCCGTCGGCGATCTTCAGCGGGCGGGCCCTGCTGGAGGTGCTCATCGACACCGACCAGGTGCTGCCCGCCGTGTCCTACCACTTCGGCCCGATCGCCCTGGGCATGGGCGTGGGCATCACCTTCGTGGCCGCCACCCTGGCCGCCACGCTGGCGGCCCGCCGCACGGCCCGGATGCGGGTGGCGCAGGCGGCCGCCGAGGCCGCCACCGGCACCCGTCGGCTGGGCCGGATCAGGATCGCCGCGGCGGTGCTGTTCCTGGCCGGCGGCATCAACCTGGGCGTGATGACCGTGGTGCTGGAGCACAAGAAGACGGCGGAGATCATGCAGACCGCCGGCTCCGCGTCGATCCTCGTCGCGATCGGCCTGGCGCTGCTGTCCCCGCTGCTCCTGCGCGCGGTCACCGCCGTGCTCGGCGCCCCGCTGCAGCGGCTCACCGGGGTCAGCGGCTATCTGACGGTGCAGAACGTGCGCCGCCGCGCGGACCGGTTGGGCACGGTCCTCATGCCGATCATCCTGTTCGTCGGCATCGGCACCGGCACCTTCTACATGCAGGCCATCGAGAACGCGGCGACCACCGCCGAGGGCATCACCAAGACCACCGAGCAGCGCAACATCGAGACGCTGAACTTCGTCGTCATCGGGACCGTCGTGCTGTTCGCCTGCATCATGCTGGTGAACGTCCTGATCGCCGCCACCACCCACCGCGGCCGCGAGTTCGGCCAGCAGCGGCTGGTGGGGGCGACACCGCGCCAGGTGCTGCGGATGGTGGGCGCCGAAGGCGTCCTGCTGGCCCTGACCGGTGTGCTGTTCGGCTCGATCGCCGCGCTCGCCACCGTGCTGCCCTTCACGGTGGCCCGGACCGAGGACGTCGTGCCCGACACCTCCCTGGCCATCTACCTGACGATCGTGGCGATCGCGGCCGGTGTGACCCTGCTGGCGAGCACCGCCACCGCACGGCGCCGGCTGCGCACCCCGGCCGTCGAGGCCGTCGCCGCCTGACCTGGAGAACCGCCGCCCCCACGGGCGGGTCCCGGCACCTCACCGAGGTGCCGGGACCCGCCCTTTTCCCGTGCCCGCGAGGGAAGTTGGGCCGGTTCACGGTTAACGGTTGCGGCCACCCGAGGCCATCTGTACATTTGTCTTAAGCGTAAGTACGTATAGAACAAATGACAGGAGTCACCGTCATGTGGGAGACCACCCAGAGCGCCGAGACCACCGCGGGCCCCGAGGCCGTGTGGAGCCGTTACGAGGACCCCACGACGTGGCCGGCCTGGAACCCCGACCTGGTCACCCTGGACCGCAGCGGCCCCTTCGTCACCGGCGCCACCGGCACCGTCACCAACGAGGGCCGCCCGCCGGCGCCGTTCACCTTCACCGCCGTCGAGACGGGCAAGGCCTTCACGATGGAGACCCGGCCGGGCGGCGACCTGATCGCGCAGTCCGTCTGCGAGCTCACCGCGCTGGACAACGGCGGCACCTTGATCACCCACACGATGCGCCTGGAAGGCCCCTCGGCCGACCAGGTCGGCGCGGCGCAGGGATCGGTGCTCAGCGCCGGCCTGTCGACCGGCGTCCTGGAGCTCGCGGAGCTCGCGGCCCGCTAGGCCCGAGGCCGCACACGCTTTTCGCGGGCCCCGCCAGCGGTGGCCCGCACGGCAGTTGACCAGGCGCGCGGGACTGCGACCCCGTCCGCCGACACCTTGAGTAAGGAGAGTCCGTCATGAAGAAACGGACGATCGCGATCACCGTTCTTGTCACCGCGCAGTTCATCGACCTGGTCGACACCACGATCACCAACGTCGCCCTGCCCTCCATCCAGAAGGACCTGCACGCCACCGACGCCCACCTCGAATGGATCATGGCCGGCTATCTGCTGGCCTTCGCCGTCCTGCTGATCACCGGCGGGCGCATGGGCGACATCTTCGGCCGGCGCACCATGTTCCTCATCGGCGTCGCCGGATTCGGCGTCTCCTCGCTGTGGGCGTCCGCGGCGGACACCGGACAGGCGCTGGTGGCGGCACGCGTGATCCAGGGCGCCTTCGCGGGCGTGATGGTCCCCCAGGTCCTGTCCTCGGTACAGGTGATGTACGAACCCGCCGAGCGCGGCAAGATCTACGGGCTGATCGGTGCCATGAGCGCCCTGGGCTCCGTGGTCGGCCTGATCGTCGGCGGCTGGATGGTCGACGCCGACCTCTTCGGTCTCGGCTGGCGGTCCGTGTTCATCGTCAACGTGCCCATCTGCCTGGCCCTGCTGGCCATGGCGAGCCTGTTCGTGCCCAACAGCCGCTCCGAACACCCCCTCAAGCTCGACATCGTCGGAGTGGTCCTGGCGGCCTCCACCGTCTTCCTCGTGGAGTTCCCGCTGATCGACGGCCGGATGGCCGACTGGGCCCCGTGGATCTGGGGCATGCTGGCCGCCTCCCCCGTCGTCCTGGTGCTGTTCATCCTCCAGCAGCGCGCCAAGCAGCGGCGCGACGGCTCCGCGCTGCTGCCCCTGAGCCTCTTCTCCGACCACGGCTTCAACAGCGGCCTGATCGTGCAGGTCCTGTTCTGGACGGCCAACGGCTGCTACATCCTCACGCTGGGCTACTACCTGCAGATCGCCCTGTCCTTCTCCCCGCTGGCCACCGGCCTGACGATCTTCGCCATGTCGGTCGGCTCCATCGTCGTGTCACCGGCCGGCGACCCGCTGGCGAAGAAGTTCGGCAAGTACGTCATCTTCGTCGGCGGACTCATCCAGGCCGCCGCCTTCGTCTGGGTGATCTACAACATCCACGACAAGGGTCAGAGCCTGTCCGGCTGGGACCTGGCCCTGGGCCTGGGCGTCTCCGGCGCCGGCATGGTGCTGCTCATCGTGCCGCTGCTGGACGAGTCCCTGCGCACCGTCCCCACCGCCGCGGCCGGCGCCGCCTCCGGCGCCTTCGCCACCTTCCAGCAGGTCGGCTACTCCTTCGGCGTGGCCATCGGCGGTGTCGTCTTCTTCAACACGGCCGGCGACCGCCCGACCTTCGACACCCTCAACGACGGTGTCACCAAGGCCCTGTGGATCACCGTGGCCGCCTTCGCGCTGTCGGGCATCTGCGCCCTGTTCATGCCCAAGCCCGCCCCGCACGCCGAAACCACCCGGCACCCCGACGACGCCCCGGCGGTGGCCGCCGGCCACTGACCCCACCGTCACCCGCCCCCGAACACAGGGCAGGGGCCCGGACCGCACCCGGTCCGGGCCCCTGCCCTGCCGCGGCACACACCCCGTGCCGCCCTGCGCCACCCCGCACCGCCCGCCACCGCACCGCCCGCGCGGCATCCCGCCACCGCCCGCTCCCGGGCACACCGACGGGCCGGCGGTGGCGGGATCCCCCGTTCCCGGGAGGGTCCCGCCACCGCCGGCCCGCGGCCGTACACCTGCTGCGCCTGCTGCTTGAGGGGGCCTCAGTCGGGCAGGGCGTGAAAACCCCGGCGGAAGTACACCGCCGGCGCGACCTCACGCACCCGCACATCCCTCACCCGGCCGACCAGGATGGTGTGGTCGGCGACGTCGTACCTGACGTAGGACTCGCATTCCATCACCGCGGCGGCCTCCTCGAACACCGGATGGCCCGCCGCGGTGACCGTGAAGTCACCCCCGCCGAACTTGTCCACCCCGCGGGTGGCGAACCGCGTCGCGAGGTCCGCACGCCGGTGCGGCACGACCTGCACGACCCACGAGTCGGCCTTCGCGAACGCCGTATGGCACTGGGCGGTGCGCGCCAGACAGACCAGGACCAGCGGCGGATCCACCGACAGCGAACAGAACGACGTGGCGGTGAAGCCGCGCCACGCCCCCTGGTCGTCGGTGGTGGTCACGACGGTCACACCACTGGGGTACGAGGCCATCGCCTCCCGGAACCGCGTCGACAGCTCTTCGGCGAAGGGCGCCGGCGCTGCCGCGTGCGGCAGGGCGTGCGTCATCCGAAATACCTCCTTCGGTGCCCGGCCGGGCCCAGGGCCGCGCCGGGGGGCCGCCCGCCGCGGCCACGGATCGGGATCACCGCCGCTCCCCCGGCGCACCGGGAGAGCGACGCAGTGCTGAACTCACCGCTCACTTGCCGTTCTTGACCACCGCGCCGCCGTCCACCCGCAGCTGTGTGCCGGTGACGAAGCGGGACTCGTCGGACGCGAGGTAGGTGACCGCGTGCGAGACGTCGATCGGCTCCACGTACGGGATCGGCTGGGCCTGCACCATGGCGAAGCCCGGCTCCGCGTCCTCGCGCACCGGGTGCTCCAGGTCGGGGCGGAACACCTTGTACATGGCCTCGTTGTGCAGCATCGGCGTGTTGACGTTGGTGGGGTGCACCACGTTGATCCGCAGACCCTGGGGCGCCAGGAACGGCGCGAACCAGTTCACGTAGTGACCCAGCATCTGCTTGGTGAAGGCATAGCCGATACCGCCGGGACCCATGCCGCCCGGGTCACCGCCGTAGGAGGCGAAATAGGCCGCGGCCGAACCGATGAGGATGACCGAGGCACCCTCCTGCAGATGCGGCAGCGCGGCATGGACCGTGTTCAGCGTGCCGCTGAGGTTCACGTCCACGGCCTCGGCGAACGCGGTGAGCGGACGGCCGGCACCGACCGGGCCGATGGCGGCGTTCGCCACCACGACGTCCAGCCGGCCGAGCTCGGCGACCCCCTCGTCGATCGCCTTGCGCAGCGCGGCACGGTCGCGGATGTCGGCCACCTTGGTGACGACCCGGCGGCCGGTCTTCTCCACCAGCCGGGCCGTCTCGGCCAGTTCCTCGACGGTACCCAGCGGATACCCGACGACCTCGATGTCCTCACCGAGGTCGATCGCGATGATGTCGGCACCTTCCTCGGCCAGACGCACAGCATGGCTGCGCCCCTGCCCGCGTGCCGCACCGGTGATGACGACGACCTTGCCTTCTACCCGGCCCATAGGGCCCTCCAGACGCTCTGCTGCAGTGACATGACGGACGGCGGGCCCGGAAACGCGGGCCGGGCAGGCATGGGGCTGCCGAAAGGACGCGGAAAGGAGCACGCGGAACATCTCGAGTGCCCCGGCAACGCGCCATGTGCCGACTCGAAATCTTTGTACCGTCCCCACCCCGCCGAAAGGCGGGCCGCCGTCCCCCTATTCACGCGCGAAGCGACGACTTAGGGGGCCGCCGGACCCCGCGCACCGCCCGGCGCCGGCGCCACCGCCGCGCGGCACACCCCCGGCACATCCCCGGCACATCCCTGCTCGGACCGGCCCGCCCGGCCCACCCGCCCGGCAGGCCGGCCACCACCGCCCGCCCCGCGGCCCCGCCGCACGGGCAACTTCCCCAAGGGGCCTGTTAAGGGGACTTCTTAGGGGTTACGGCCGTACCGCACTGCCCTACCGTGAGCTGACCGTTCCTTTCGCGCGGGCCCGCGGCATCCGGCGCCCCGCACGAACACCCCCGCCCGGTTCTGGGACACGGCAACCGGAATTCCCGGGACGACCGCCGGGCCGTTCCGAGCCGGTGTTCCGCGTCGCGGCACCCGCCCGCCGGCGCTTCGACGCCTGTCCAATATCCACCACGTGACACGGGAAGTGGGAAGACCGAGATGGCGAACTCCGACCAGCGTCTTGTCGAGGCACTGCGGGCATCCCTCAAGGAGACCGAGCGGCTGCGCGGCCAGAACCGCAAGATGTCGGCCGCGCAACGGGAGCCGATCGCGATCGTCGCGATGGCGTGCCGCTACCCGGGCGGCGTCACCTCGCCCGAAGAGCTGTGGCAGCTGGTCGCCGACGGCCGCGACGCCGTCTCCGCCTTCCCCGCCGACCGCGGCTGGGACGCGGACGTCTTCGACCCCCAGCCCGGACGGACCGGCAAGACCTACGCCCGCGAGGGCGGCTTCCTGCACGACGCCGCCGACTTCGACGCCGCGTTCTTCGGCATCAGCCCCAACGAGGCCCTGGTGATGGACCCCCAGCAGCGCCTGCTGCTGGAAACCGCCTGGGAGGCCCTCGAACGCGCCGGCATCGACCCCGCCACCCTCAAGGGCAGCCGCACCGGCGTCTTCGCCGGAACCATGTACCACGACTACCCCTACAGCAGCGCCGCCGGATCGATCACCTCCGGCCGCATCTCCTACACCCTGGGCCTGGAGGGACCGGCCGTCTCCGTCGACACCGCCTGCTCCTCCTCCCTGGTCGCCCTGCACCTGGCCGCCCAGGCCCTGCGGTCCGGGGAATGCTCCCTGGCCCTGGTGGGCGGCGTCGCCACCATGGCGACCCCCGAGGTCTTCGTGGAGTTCAGCCGCCAGCGCGGCCTGGCCCCCGACGGCCGCTGCAAGTCCTTCGCCGACTCCGCCGACGGCGTCGGCTGGGGTGAGGGCGCCGGCATCCTGCTGGTGGAACGCCTCGCCGACGCCCGCCGCAACAACCACCCCGTCCTCGCGGTGGTACGCGCCAGCGCCGTCAACCAGGACGGCGCCTCCAACGGCCTCACCGCCCCCAACGGCCCCTCCCAGCAACGCGTCATCCGCCAGGCCCTGGCCGGCGCCGCCCTGTCACCGGACGACGTGGACGTGGTCGAGGCCCACGGCACCGGCACCACCCTCGGCGACCCCATCGAGGCCCAGGCGTTGCTGGCCACCTACGGCCAGGACCGCCCCGCCGACCGGCCCCTGTGGCTGGGCTCCATCAAATCCAACATCGGCCACACCCAGGCCGCCGCCGGCGTGGCCGGCATCATCAAGATGGTCATGGCCATGCGCCACGACGTCCTGCCCAAGTCCCTGTACGCCGACCAGCCCTCCAGCAAGGTCGACTGGGAGGCAGGGGCGGTGGAACTGCTCACCGAGCCGCGTCCCTGGCCGGCCACCGACGACGGCCGCCCGCGCCGCGCCGGCATCTCCTCCTTCGGCATCAGCGGCACCAACGCCCACGTCATCGTGGAAGAACCCCCGCCGGCGGAACCCCCGGCCGATCCGGTCGACGCCGCCGCCCCGGTCGCGAGTTCGCCAGGTTCGACGGGTTCGACGGGTTCGGTGAGTTCGTCGGTGGTGCCGTGGGTGATCTCCGCGCGTGGCGCCGATGCGCTGCCCGCGCAGGCCGAGCGCCTGGCGCAGTGGGTGAGGGACCATCCCGGCCTGGCCCCCGCCGACATCGGCTTCTCCCTCGTGTCCTCGCGGGCCGTGCTGGAGCACCGGGCGGTGGTGGTGGGCCGCAGCCGCGAAGAGCTGCTGGCCGCGCTCACCGCCTCGACCGGGACGCCGGTACGCGCACGGACCTCGGGCCGCACCGCCGTCCTCTTCACCGGCCAGGGCAGTCAGCGTCTGTCCATGGGCCGGGAGTTGTACGAGGCGTTCCCGGTGTACGCATCTGCTTTCGACGCGGTGTGCGAAGCGTTGCAGGGCCGGCTGGAGCGGCCGTTGCGGGAGGTGGTGTGGGGCCAGGACGCTGATGTCCTCAACCGCACCGTGTTCGCGCAGGCCGCGCTGTTCGCCGTGGAGACCGCGTTGTTCCGTCTGCTCGAATCGTGGGGGGTGCGGCCGGACTTCGTGGCCGGGCATTCCATCGGTGAGATCACCGCCGCCCACGTCGCCGGTGTCCTGTCCCTGGAGGATGCAGCGACGCTGGTGGCGGCGCGGGGCCGTTTGATGGACGCGCTGCCCTCCGGCGGCGCGATGCTCGCCGTCGAAGCCACCGAGGACGAGGTCCTGCCGCTGCTGAATGGTGTGGTGGGGATTGCTGCGGTCAACGGGCCCACTTCCGTGGTGGTTTCCGGCGCCGAAGCCGACGTGGAGACGGTTGACGAGCACTTCCGTGCGCTGGGTCGTAAGAGCACCCGGCTGCGGGTCTCGCACGCCTTCCATTCGCCGTTGATGGAGCCGATGCTCGATGAGTTCCGCACGGTGGCCGCCTCGTTGACGTATGCGGAGCCGAAGCTGGCCGTCGTATCGAACGTGAGCGGCGTCCTGGCGACGGCCGGGCAGTTGACCGACCCCGAGTACTGGGTGAGTCATGTGCGTGAGGCGGTGCGCTTCGCGGACGCGGTGAAGGCCCTGCACGGTGCGGGCGTGACCCGGTTCGTGGAGTGCGGTCCCGATGCCGTGCTGACGGGCCTGGCCCGCCAGGTCCTTGACGGCGTCGACGAGGTGACCTACCTGCCGGTGCTGCGCAAGGACCGGCCCGAGGACGTCACCACGCTCACCGCGCTCGGTGGGCTGTTCGCCTCCGGCGCAGTCGTGGACTGGGACGCCTTCTACGCCGGACACGGCGCCACCCGCGTGGACCTGCCGACGTACGCCTTCCAACGCGAACGCTACTGGCTCGACGCACTGGACGGTGGCGCCGATGTCGCTTCGGCCGGACTCGACACCGCCGAACACCCCCTGCTCGGCGCCACGATCACCCTCGCCGACGACGACGGCGTGGTCCTCACCGGACGGCTGTCCACCGACACCCAGCCCTGGCTCGCTGACCACGTCGTCAGCGAGGTGATCCTCTTTCCCGGTACGGGGTTTGTGGAGTTGGCGTTGTATGCGGGTGAGCAGGTGGGGTGTGGGGTGTTGGAGGAGTTGACGCTCCAGGCGCCGCTGGTCCTGCCGCGGGGCGGGGGTGTGCAGATCCAGGTGGCGGTCGGCGGTGCCGATGAGTTGGGTGCGCGGACGCTGACGGTGCATTCGCGTCCGCAGCGGGAGCAGGATCTGCAGGCCGCGCCGTGGCTGCTGCATGCGCAGGGCACCGTCCACAACGATGCGGGCGCGGTGGTGGCGGGTGAGGATCTGGCGGTGTGGCCGCCGGCCGGTGCCCGGCGGGTGGAGGTCGCGGACGCCTACGCGATGCTGCTGCGTCAGGGGTATGCCTACGGTCCCGTCTTCCAGGGCTTGAAAGCGGCCTGGCGGCGTGGTGACGAGGTGTTCGCCGAGGTCGAACTTCCCCAGGAAGAACATGACCAGGCCCGGCAGTTCGGCGCTGCACCCGGCCCTTTTGGACGCGGCCATGCATGCCGCGCTGGTCGACGACAGCGGTGAGCGCGACGGTGAACCCGTCCTGCCGTTCGTGTGGAACCAGGTCCAGCTCCAGGCCACCGGCGCCACCAACCTGCGCGTCCACATCACGCCGGACGGTGAGAACAGTGTCAGCGTGCGCGTGGCCGACAGCGCGGGCGGCTCGGTGCTGTCGGTGGGCTCGGTGGTCGGACGTCCCGTATCGGTCGGGCAGTTGGAGTCGGCCGGCGCGGTACTGGAGCGGTCGTTGTGGCGGGTGGACTGGACTCCGGCAGCCACCACTGAAACTGCCCCCCTGCCGCTGTGGGACGACGTGCAGGATGCGCAGGATCTGCCGCCTGTTGTGGTGTGGGAGGTGCCGCGCACGGAGGGCTCGGTTTTGGAGCGGACCCGGTCGGTGACCGGTGCCGTGCTGGAGCGGGTGCGGCAGTGGCTGGACGATTCGCGTGCGGCTTCCTCGCGGCTGGTGGTGGTGACCCGCAACGCGGTCAGCATCCCCACCGACACCAGCACCGACACGGCCGATGTGGATGTGGCGGTGGCGGGTGTGTGGGGTGTGCTGCGGGCCGCCGCTGCGGAGAACCCGGGCCGTTTCACCGTCGTCGACCTCGACGCCGACGCGGACGTCGCTGTCGTGGCGGGTGCCGTGCAGGCGGGGGAGAGCGAACTGGCCGTCCGCGCAAGCCGGGTGCTGCTGCCCCGGCTGGTACGCGCTCTGGCTCCCGGTGAGGGCACGGTGGCGGACACGGCGGACGTACCGGATGCGGTTGGTGTGTCGGGTGTGGGGTGGGGTTCGGGGACGGTGCTGGTGACCGGTGGCACCGGGGGTCTGGGTGCGTTGGTGGCCCGGCATCTGGTGCGTGAGCGCGGGGTGCAGGATCTGCTGCTGACCAGCCGCCGCGGCCTCGAAGCGGCCGGCGCAAGTGACCTGGTGGCGGAACTGGAGACGCTGGGGGCGCGGGTGCGGGTGGCCGCGTGTGATGTGGCCGACCGTGGTGCACTGGCCCGTCTCCTGGCCGGCATCGACCCGCAGTACCCGCTGTCGGGTGTGGTGCACGCAGCCGGTGTGATGGACAACGCCCTGGTACAGGACGTGGACCAGGAGCGTCTGGAGCGGGTGCTGGCGCCCAAGGCGGACGCGGCCTGGCATCTGCACGAGCTGACCGCGCACCTGGAATTGTCGGCGTTCGTGCTGTTCTCCTCCGCGGGCGGCATGGTACTGGCCGCGGGGCAGGCCAACTACGCGGCCGCCAACACGTTCCTGGACGCGCTGGCCGCCCACCGCCACCACCTGGGCCTGCCCGCGACCTCCCTGGCCTGGGGCCTGTGGAGCGCCGCCACCGGCATGAACCGCGCCCAGGCGGACGCGGAGACGCGGATGGCGCGGCTGGGCCTGCCCGCCCTGCCCGTCGAGGAGGCGCTGGGTCTGCTGGATCGCGCCGTGGACCGGCCCGGGCAGCCGCTGCTGATCCCGCTGCGGATCGACACCACCGCACTGCGCGGCCAGACGACGCTGCCCGCCCTCCTCAAGGGACTGGTCCCGGTGGCGCGTCGTACGGCCTCCGGTGCCGCGTCGGCGGACTCCCTGCGCGAGCGGCTGCTCGGGCTGGAGGAGGCCGAGCAGACCCGGGTGCTGACGGAGGCGGTCCTGAAGTATTCCGCCTCGCTGCTGGGTCACGGCACGGTGGACGCGGTGGATCCGGAGCGCGACTTCCTGGAGGCGGGCTTCGACTCGCTGAGCGCCATGGAGCTGCGCAACAGTCTCAACGCGGCCACCGGGCTGCGGCTTGCGGCGATGGTGGTCTTCGACAACAAGAACCCCGCCGCGCTCGCCCGGTTCGTACAGGGCGAGTTCGCGGTGTCGGCGGCCGGATCGCCGGGCGGCGGGCCGCACGGCGCGGGCCCGGCGCAGGACGACGACGCCGCGTCGGACACGCTGAGCGCACTGTTTCGCAGGGCCGTCCTGTCGGGGCCGATGGCGAAGGCGTTCGACCTGCTGGCCGCGGTCGCCAATGTGCGGCCCAGCTTCTCCTCGGTGCAGGACCTCGGTGCGCCGCCGCCGCCGGTGAAGCTGGCCGAGGGGCCCGGCAGTCCCCGGCTGATCTGTGTCAGTACGCCGATGGCGACCGGCGGGGTCTACCAGCAGGCGCGGCTGGCCTCGCATTTCCGCGGGGTGCGGCAGGTGTCGGCGGTGCCGGTGTCGGGCTTCGGTTCCCAGGAGAGCCTGCCCGCCACCGCCGGGGCGGCCATCGAGGCCCTGGCGGAGAGTGTGCTGGTGGCGGCGGACGGCGAGCCGTTCGTCGTGCTGGGGTATTCCGCGGGCGGGCTGCTGGCCCACGTCACCGCGCAGTACCTGGAGAAGGTGCGGGGCACCGCGCCGGCCGCGGTGGTGCTGCTGGACAGCTACCGGGCCGACAGCGGCCGCAACGACCTGGACGAGGGGATGGTGCTGAGCATGCTGGAGAAGGAGTCGACCCTGGGCAGGTTCGACAGCTACCGGCTGTCCACCATGGGGCGTTACGTGGAGCTCGTACCGAAGCTGGTGACGGAGCCGATCGGGGCGCCGGTGCTGTTCGTGCAGTGCACCGAGTCGTTCTCCCCGGCCGGCGCCGAGGACACGGCCGTGCACGGGGACGACTGGCAGGCGAAGCCGTGGGATCCCTCGCACACCGTGCGGACGGTGGCGGCCAATCACTTCAGCATCCTGGAGGAAGCGGCCGGGGACACCGCGCGGATCATCGAGGAGTGGATCAGCACGTTGTGACGGCGCCCGGCACGGCGCGGCGCGGGCCCGCACCGTCACGGTGCGGGCCCGTCGTGGTGAGAGGGGGGCGGGCTGTCCCGCTCCCCCGGTGCCGCGCCGCGGGGGTGCTGCCCGGTGCGGTGCGCCGGGCAGCACCTCCCTGCGGTCAGCGGCGTTTGCCGCGCTCCAGGAAGATCGCCGAGACGGGGCACAGGAGCACCGCGCGTTCGACGGACGCCAGGTCGTGCGTGTCCGGGACGTCCTGGAGGAGGACGACCCGGCCGTCCTCCTCGTCCTGGGTGAATACGGCGGGCTGTGTGAAGACACACGCGCCCGAGCCGATGCAGCGGTCGTGCTCGACGGTGATGCGCACCGCTCTCTGCCTCCTTCGCTTCCGCGTCCCTCGTCCCTCGTCCCGCATGCCGCATGCCTCGTCCCGCGTCCCGCGGGGGTGTGCGGTGGGGTCCCGGCGTGTCACCAGGTGACGGGAAGCGCGTCCAGTCCCTGGATCAGCGTGGACTTCTTGAAGGGCAGCTCGTGCGCGGGCACCGCGAGGCGCAGGGTCGGGATGCGGGCGAAGAGGGTGTTGTAGACGATCTCCAGCTCGACCCGGACGAGGCTGGATCCGGGGCACTGGTGGATGCCGTGGCCGAAGGCGGAGTGCAGGCCGATCTCGCGGAAGATGTCGAGGGTGTCGGGGTTCTCGAAGGCCCGTTCGTCGCGGTTGGCCGACCCGTTCAGGGCGATGATCCCCTCGCCCTTGCGGATGAGGACGCCCGCGATCTCGATGTCCTCGGTGGCGGTGCGGGAGGTCGCGGAGTCGGCGATGCTCAGGTAGCGCAGGAGTTCCTCGATGGCGTTCCTGGTGAGGGAGGGGTCCCGTTTGAGGTGCGCCAGCTGGTCGGGGTGCTCCAGCAGCACCCCGACCCCCAGGACGATCATGTTGGTGAGGGTGTCGAAGCCGCCGGAGATGAGCATCCGGGCGAGGGCGACGATCTCACGGTGGGTCAGGGTGTTGCTCTCGCTGTTCTTCGTCACGACCCGGCCCAGCAGGTCGTCGGCCGGCTCGTTCTCCTTGGAGGTGACCAGCTTGCCGAGGTAGGCGTCCATCTCCTCCATCGCCAGGGCGATGTCCTGGGGTGTGACGTCGTTGCGGACGGTGCGCTCGGCGAAGTCACGGAAGTAGGGGATGTCCGCGGCCGGCACGCCCAGCAGTTCGCACAGGATGAGCGAGGGCACGGGGATGGCCAGCTCGGTGAGCAGGTCCAGGGGTCCGCCCTTGTCCAGCATGGCCGTGACGTGCTCGTCCACCACTTCCTGGATGCGCTCGCGCAGTGCCTGGACGCGTTTGACGGTCAGCTCGGGGATGATCGCCCGCCGGTGCAGGGCGTGCTGGGGCAGGTCCATCGCCACCAGCGGGGTCTCCATCGCCGCGAGGGCTTCCGGGGGGACGGGGACCTGCAGCGGGTAGCCGGGGTTGACGAAGCTCGAACTCATGTGGGGCTCGGTCAGGACCTGCCGTACGTGCTCCTGGCGGGCCACGACCCAGACCTCCTTGCCGGAGACCGCGAGCTTCACCCGGGAGACGGGCTGGTCCGCGCGCAGGCCGGCGTACTGGTCCGGGGGCTGGAAGGGGCACTTGCGTTCCATGGGGAAAAGCGGCGGGGCGTCCTGCGGCTGTCTTGGGCCTTCGCTCATCACACACACTCCTGAGGGCTCCTGGGGGATGGCTCCTCCTTCTGTGCGCGCAGTATGTTGCCGTTCCCGGCGGCCGGGACATCCCCTACCGCCCCCTATAAATCAAGCCACCGCGCCTTACGGGTTTCGGCCCGGGCGCGGTGGCGGTCGCGGCGGGGTGGCGGGGCGCCACCCCGCCGCTCACTTGAAGACTTCCAGTTCGCTGTCGAGGATGTCGAAGAGCTCGTCGGCGGAGGCCGCCACGAGGTCCGCGTCCACGCTGGGCGCGTCGGTCTCGAACAGCAGCTCCGTCAGGTAGGCGGCCAGGTCACTGGCTGAGGGGTGGTCGAAGACCAGCATCGGGGGCAGGTTGCGGTCGGCCAGGGTGACCATCCGGTTGCGCAGTTCCAGGGCGCTGAGCGAGTCGAAGCCGATGTCCAGGAACCCCCGGTCGGGGTCGATGGCCTCGAAGTGGCTGTGGCCCAGGACGTCGGCGGCCCTGGCCCGCACCATTTCCAGCATGCGGCGGTCGCGCTCGGCGGCGGGCAGTGCGGACAACAGCTCCACCGCGGTGGCACCGGCCCCGGTGCCCGCCTCGGCGCGCGCCGCCCTGCGGGCGGGGCCGCGCACCAGTGCGCGCAGCAGCGCCGGCACCTCACCGGTGCGGGTGCGCAGCACGGCGGTGTCGATCCGCATCGGGACGACGACGCTCTCGCCGCTCGCCAGCGCGGCGTCGAACAGGGCCAGGCCCTCCTCCGCGGTGAACGCGGGCAGTCCCTGGCGGCGCATGCGCTCCAGGTCGGCCTCGCTCAGTTCCCGGCTCATGCCGGAGTCGATGCCCCAGGCGCCCCAGGCCAGCGAGACGGCGGGCAGTCCCTCGGCGCGGCGGCGTACCGCCAGCGCGTCGAGGAAGACGTTGGCGGCCGCGTAGCCGGCCTGTCCCTGGGCGAGGACCAGGCCGCCGGCCGAGGAGTACAGCACGAACATCGACAGGTCGCTGTCCCGGGTCAGTTCGTGCAGGTGCCAGGCGGCGTCCGCCTTGGGGGCCGAAGCCCTCGTCGAGCCAGTGCGGCGGCCAGGTGGCGACCAGGCCGTTGTGGACCACGCCCGCCACGTGCACCACGCCGGTCAGCGGGTGCTGGGCGGGTACCGAGGCCAGCAGGTCCCGCAGGGCCCGGCGGTCGGAGACGTCGCAGGCGGCGACGGTGGCCTGGGCGCCCAGTGCGGCGAGTTCGGCGACCAGTTCGTCGGCGCCGGGGGCCTGCTGTCCGCGCCGGCTGGTCAGCAGCAGGTGGCGTACGCCCCGCTCGGTGACCAGGTGGCGGGCCAGCAGCGCGCCCAGGCCGCCGGTGCCGCCGGTGATCAGGACCGTGCCCTGCGGGTCCAGTGCCCGTTCGGCGGGCGGCGGTTGCACGGCCGTGGCCTTCGCCAGCCGGGGCACGAGCACCTCGCCCGCCCGGATCGCGGCCTCGGTCTCCCCCGAGGCGACCACGCCGGCCAGGCTCTTGAGGGATTCCGGCGTGCCGTCCGTGTCGACGAGGACGAACCGGCCGGGATGTTCGGCCTGCGCCGCGCGCACCAGTCCCCACACGGGGGCCTGGACGAGGTCGGCGACCTCGTCCTCGCGGGCATGGACCGCGTTGCGGGTCACCACCACGAGCCGGGCGTCGGCGAACCGCTCCTCGCCCAGCCACTCCTGCACCCGGCCCAGTACGTCACGGCTGGTCGTGTGCACGGCGTCGAGGAGGCCCGCCGTCGGCGCGGGGCAGTCGTAGAGCACGGCGTCGGGCACGGACCGGGCGGTGAGCGCGTCCTCCCAGGAGAGCAGGGCGGCGCTGCCCGCGGTGTCGGTGAAGGCGTTCCATTCGACGCGGAAGAGCGACTGGCCGACGGAGCCGCCCGACGCCCTGAGCTGCTCCGGTGAGACGGGCCGGAAGGCCAGCGCCTGCACCGAGGCCACCGGGGCCCCGGTGGCGTCGGCCAGCTCCATGGCCACCGTGCCGGGGCTTTCGCGCAGCAGGGCCACCCGCAGCGCGGTGGCGCCCACCGCGTGCAGGGTGATGCCGCCCCAGGAGAACGGCAGCAGGGTCTGCTCCTCGCCGCTGTCGCCCAGGCTCAGGGCGTGCATGGCCGCGTCCAGGAGGGCCGGGTGCAGGCCGAACCGCTGCGCCTCGGCGTGCTCGCTCTCGGGCAGGGACACCTCGGCGAACACGTCGTCGCCGCGCGTCCAGGCCGCCTTGAGGCCCTGGAAGGCGGGCCCGTAGGCGTAGCCCTGACGGAACAGCAGGTCGTACATGCCGCTGACGTCCATAGGGGTGGCGCCCTGTGGCGGCCACTGGGTGAGGTCGGCGGCGGGTGTCACGGTGCCCTCGGCGAGGGCGCCGACGCCGTGCAGGGTCCAGGGCACGTCGGCCGCGGCGGCCGGGTCGCGCGAGTAGATGTGCAGGGTGCGCCGGCCCTCCGCGTCCGGGGTCCCGATGGACACCTGGACCTGGAGTCCCCCGCGTTCGGGCAGGATCAGCGGTGCCTGCAGGATCAGCTCCTCCAGTACGCCGCAGCCCACCCGCTCCCCCGCGCGGACCGCCAGCTCCACGAAGCCGGTGCCGGGCAGCAGGAGGCTGCCCAGGACGTCGTGGTCGGCGATCCAGCGCTGTGAGTCCAGTGCCAGCCGGCCGGTCAGCACCACACCGTCGGTGTCGGCGAGTCCCACCGAGGCGCCGAGCATCGGGTGGTCCACGTCGTGCTGGCCCACGGCCGACACGCCCAGGCTCACCCCGGCGTGCGCGTCGACCCAGTAGCGCTGGTGCTGGAAGGCGTACGTGGGCAGGTCCACGCGCTCGGCCGCGTGGGCGGCGTAGAAGGCGTCCCAGTCGACTGCCGCACCGGAGGCGAACAGCCCGCCCAGCGCGGTCAGTACGGTGACGTCCTCGGGCCGGTCCTTGCGCAGCACCGGGGCGAAGGTGATCTCGTCGACGCCGTCGAGGATCTGACGGGCCAGACCTGTCAGGACGGCGTCGGGGCCGCACTCGACGAAGCGGGTGACGCCTTGGCCGTGCAGGGCCTTGATCCCGTCGGCGAAGCGCACCGCCTCACGCACGTGACCGACCCAGTACTCGGGGTCAGTCAGCTGCCCGGCCGTCGCCAGAGCACCCGTCACGTTCGACACCACGGCCAGCTTCGGCTCCACATACGTCAGCGAGGCCGCCACTGTGCGGAACTCGTCGAGCATCGGCTCCATCAACGGCGAGTGGAAGGCGTGCGAGACCCGCAGGCGGCTCACCCGGCGGCCCAGCGCACGGAAGTGTTCGTCAACCGTCTTCACGTCGGCTTCGGCGCCGGAGACCACCACGGAGGTCGGCCCGTTGACCGCGGCGATCCCCACCACACCGTCGAGCAGCGGCAGGACTTCGTCCTCGGTGGCTTCGACGGCGAGCATCGCGCCGCCGGAGGGCAGCGCGTCCATCAACCGGCCCCGCGCCGCCACCAGCGCAGCCGCATCCTCCAGCGACAGGACACCGGCGACGTGGGCGGCGGTGATCTCACCGATGGAATGCCCAGCCACGAAGTCCGGCCGCACACCCCACGACTCCAGCAGACGGAACAGCGCCGTCTCCACGGCGAACAGCGCGGCCTGCGCGAACACGGTGCGGTTGAGCAGGTCGGCGTCCTCACCGAACACCACCTCCCGCAACGGCCGCTCCAGCCGGCCCTGCAACGCTTCGCACACCGCGTCGAAAGCAGATGCGTACACCGGGAACGCCTCGTACAACTCCCGGCCCATGGACAGACGCTGGCTGCCCTGGCCGGTGAAGAGCACGGCGGTGCGGCCCGAGGGACGCGACCGGGTCACCGCGTCGTCGCCGAGCCCGGTGAGCGCGGCCAGGAGGTCCTCGCGGGTGCGGCCCACCACCACCGCCCGGTGTTCGAGGGCGGCACGGGAGGAGAGCAGGGAGAAGCCGATGTCGGCCGGGGTGAGGTGGGGGCGTTCCTCCACCCAGCGGGCCAGTTGCTCGGCCTGGGCGGGCAGTGCGCCGGCGCCGCGCGCGGAGATCACCCACGGCACCGCCGGTGAGCCGGTGGTCGTGGTGTGGGGGGTCGCCGGGGCCTGGGTGTCGGCCGGTGTCCGGGGTGTGGTCGGGGGTTCTTCGATGATGACGTGGGCGTTGGTGCCGGAGAGGCCGAAGGAGGAGATGCCGGCGCGGCGCGGGCGGCCGTCGTCGGTGGCCGGCCAGGGACGCGGCTCGGTGAGGAGCTCCACCGCCCCGGCGTCCCAGTCGACCTTGGTGGAGGGCTGGTCGGCGTACAGGGACTTGGGCATGGTGGCGTGGCGCATGGCCATGACCGTCTTGATGATGCCGGCCACGCCGGCGGCGGCCTGGGTGTGGCCCATGTTGGATTTGATGGAGCCCAGCCACAGCGGCCGGTCGGCGGGGCGTGCGCGGCCGTAGGTGGCAAGGAGGGCCTGGGCCTCGATGGGGTCGCCCAGGGTGGTGCCGGTGCCGTGGGCCTCGATCAGGTCGACCTGGTCGGGGGTGAGCTGGGCGCTGGCCAGGGCTTGTTTGATGACGCGCTGCTGGGAGGGGCCGTTGGGCGTGGTGAGGCCGCTGGAGGCGCCGTCCTGGTTGACGGCGCTGCCGCGGACGACGGCCAGGACGGGGTGGTTGTTGCGGCGGGCGTCGGACAGGCGCTCGACCAGGAGCATGCCGACGCCCTCGGAGCAGCCGACGCCGTCGGCGGACTCGGCGAAGGACTTGCAGCGGCCGTCGGGGGCCAGGCCGCGCTGGGTGCTGAAGTAGACGAACATGTCGGGGTTGGTCATCACGGTCACCCCGCCGGCCAGGGCCAGGGTGCACTCCCCCGCCCGCAGGGCCTGTACCGCCAGGTGCAGGGCGACCAGGGAGGAGGAGCAGGCGGTGTCGACGGTGACGGCCGGGCCCTCCAGGCCCAGGGTGTAGGCGACGCGGCCGGTGACCAGGCTGCCGTCGCTGCTGCCGAAGCCGTAGTCGTGGTACATGACGCCGGCGAAGACGCCGGTGCGGCTGCCCTTGAGGGACAGCGGGTCGATGCCGGCGCGTTCGACGGCCTCCCAGGACGATTCCAGCAGCAGGCGCTGCTGGGGGTCCATGCCGAGGCTTTCGTTGGGGCTGATGCCGAAGAAGGCGGGGTCGAAGTCGGCGGCGTCGTGCAGGAAGCCGCCCTCGCGGGAGACGGTGCGGCCGTTCTTGCCCGGTTCGGGGTCGTAGACGCCCTCGATGTCCCAGCCGCGGTCGGCGGGGAAGGCGGAGACGGCGTCGCGGCCGTCGGCGACCAGCTGCCACAGCTGGTCGGGGGAGGTGACGCCGCCGGGGAAGCGGCAGGCCATGCCCACCACGGCGATCGGCTCGCTGGTGGCGGCTGCGAGGTCGGCGTTCTGCCGGCGCAGGCGTTCGTTGTCCAGCATGGACTTTCTGAGCGCCTCGACGATCTGCTCGACGGATGCGTCCACGGTGAAGGTAAGCCTCTCGGTCGGTGGGGCCGGCAGACGGCACTCAGTTGGTTTCGTCGGCGGACAGGGCGGCGCGGACCAGGTCTTCGACCGCCATGCTCTTGATGGCGTCGCTGCGGTCCTCGGGTGCTTCGCCGGGTGCCGCGTGGGGGGAGGTGTCGGTGTCCCGGGCGGCGGTGGCGAGGGTGAGCAGGGCGTCCAGCAGGCCGGCCTCGCGGAGGTCGGCCAGGGACAGGGACTGCAGGGCGCCGCGGACGGCTGCCTCGTCCGCCGTGCCGGTGGAGGCGGTGGTGTCCTGTTCGCCGGCGTCCGGCAGGCCGGGGGCCAGTTCTTCCAGCAGGAACACGGCCAGGGCGGCCGGGTTGGGGTAGTCGAACATCAAGGTGGCGGGCAGGCGCAGTCCTGTCGCGCTCTGCAGCCGGTTGCGCAGTTCGATGGCGGCCAGGGAGTCCAGGCCCAGTTCGGTGAAGCCCTTGGTGATGTCGATCGACTGCGGGTCGTCGTGGCGTACGGCGGCCACGTGGGTGCGCACCACGTCGCTGAGGGTGCGTTCGCGTTCGGTGTGGCTCAGCGGGGCGAGGCGTTCCTCCAGGGTGCCCGCGCCGGTGGCGGCCGTGGTGGCGGGGGTGGGCGGTGCGGTGCGGGCGGGGGTGGGGGTGGGCCTGGCGGCGTCGCGGCGGGCGGTGCGGACGATCTCGCGGAACAGCGGCGAGAGTTCCTCGTCGGCGGCCTGGGCGAGGGCGTCGGCCTGGATGCGGATGGGGACCAGCAGGGCTTCGTCGAGGGCCAGGGCCTCGTCGAAGAGGGCCAGTCCCTGTTCGGTGGTCAGGGCGGGCATGCCCAGGCGGTCCATGCGGTGCAGGTCGGCGTCGGTGACGCCGCCGCCCAGGCCGGTCCTGGCCTCCCACAGGCCGAAGGGCAGTGCGGTGGCGGGCAGTCCGCTGTGCCTGCGGTGCAGGGCCAGGGCGTCGACGAAGCGGTTGGCCGCCCCGTAGTTGCCCTGGCCGACGCCGACGAGGAGTCCGGCGCACGAGGACAGCAGGACGAACGCGGTCAGGTCGAGGTCGTGGGTGAGTTCGTGCAGGTTCCATGCCGCGTCGACCTTGGGCCGCAGGACGGCTTCCAGCTGGGCCGGGGTGAGGGCGGCGAGCAGGGCGTTGTCCATGACGCCCGCGGCGTGCACGACCGCGCGCAGCGGGCGGTCGGCGGGGATGGCGGTGAGGAGGTCGGCCAGGGCGGTGCGGTCGGCCACGTCGCAGGCGACGGCGGTGGCCTGGGCGCCCAGTGCGGCGAGTTCGGTGAGCAGTTCGCGGGCGCCGGGGGCCTGCTCCCCGCGGCGGCTGGTCAGGAGCAGGTGGCGTACGCCGTGCTCGGTGACCAGGTGGCGGGCCAGCAGTGCGCCCAGGCCGCTGGTGCCGCCGGTGATCAGGACGGTGCCGGCCGGGTCCCAGGGGGCGGGCCGCTCGGTGTCGTCGAGGGGGATGCCGGTCAGGCGCGGGACGCGGACGTCGCTGCCGCGCACGGCGAACTCGGGTTCGCCCAGGGCCGCGAGCGGTGCGGTGATGCGGCTGTCCTCGCCGAGGTCGGCGAGCAGGATGCGGCCGGGCATCTCCTGCTGGGCGGAGCGCACCAGTCCCCATACGGGGGCCTGGACGACATCGACGCTCTCCCCGGCACCGGTGGCGGTGTCGGTGTCGACGACGACGGCGCCGCGGGTGACGACCATCAGGCGGGTGTCGGCCAGGCGGGTGTCGGCCGTCCAGGTCCGCAGGACCTCGAGCAGCTCCTCCAGTACGGTGCGGACGGCCGCCGGGGTGTCGCCGGTGGCCCGGGGCACGGGGTACAGCACCAGTTCGGGTGCGGGGGCGCCGGCGTCCAGGGCCGCGGTGAAGGCGGCGGGGCCGGTGTGGACGGGGACGTCCTCGGGTACTCCGGCGTCGGCCGGGGTGCCGCCCAGGACGGCCCAGTCGCCCGCGGCGGTGGCGCCCGCGGTGCCCAGCGGGAGGTGGCTCCAGCCGACCCGGTGCAGGGCCTCGCGCTGCTGGGTGCCGGTGGAGGCGGCGGCCGCGGCGGCCACCCGGTCCGGGGTGACGGCGCGCACCACGAGGGACTCCACGGTGGCCACCGGCAGGCCGGTGGCGTCCGCGAGTTCCAGGCGTACGGCGTCCGGGCCGATCGAGTTGAGTTTGACGCGCATGCGGGCCGCTCCCCCGGCGTGCAGGGAGACACCGGTCCAGGCGAACGGCAGGTGGGAGGCGCCGACGTCCTGGGGCCGGTAGCCGCCCAGGAAGTCGGTGGCGCTCAGGGCCGCGTCCAGCAGCGCGGGGTGCACCCGGTAGCCGGCGGCCTCCTGGCGTGCCTCCTCGGGCAGGGCGACCTCGGCGTAGACGTCCTCGCCGTGGCGCCAGACGGCCTTGAGGCCGCGGAAGGTGGGGCCGTAGTAGTAGCCCTGGCTGGTGAGGTAGTCGTAGACGTCGCTGATGTCGACCTGTTCGGCGCCGGGCGGCGGCCAGGCGGCGGTGCCCAGGGGGGCGGGCGCCGTGGCCAGGGGGTCGGAGGGGGCGAGGAATCCGGAGACGTGCCGGGTCCAGCCGACGTGGTCGGGGGCGTTCTCGGCCCGTGAGTACACCGCCAGGGAGCGTCGTCGCTCGGCGTCCGCGGCGCCGACGAGCACCTGCACGGCGGTGCCGCCGGTGGCCGTCAGCGGCATGATCGCCTCGATGGTGAGTTCCTCCACGAGGTCGCAGCCGACCTCCTCGCCCGCGCGCAGGGCCAGTTCGACGTAGCCGGTGCCGGGCAGCAGCAGGGTGCCGAGCACGTTGTGGTCGGCCAGCCAGCGCTGGGTGTCCATGGCGAGCCGGCCGGTGAGCACCACTCCGCCGGACTCCGGGGAGACGACGACGGCGCTCAGCAGGGGGTGCGCGGCGGGCTGCTGGCCGATGTCCTCGGCGGAGCCGGAGCCGGCCGCGGGGATCGCGTCCAGCCAGTAGCGGCGCTTTTCGAAGGGGTAGGTGGGCAGGTCCAGGCGCTGCGCGCCGCGGCCGGCGAACAGGGCCGCCCAGCGGGGGCCCGCGCCGTGCACGTGCAGGCGGGCCAGGGCGCCCAGCAGGGACTGCGGTTCGGGGGTGTCCTTGCGCAGGGCGGGCAGGACGGCGTGGTCCTGCGCGTCGAGGCAGGCGGCGGCCAGGGCGCTCAGGACGCCGTCGGGGCCGATCTCGAGGTAGCGGGTGACGCCGTCGGCCTCCAGGGTGCGGACGCCGTCGGCGAAGCGCACGGCCTGGCGGACGTGGCGCACCCAGTAGTCGGCGCAGGCCAGTTCCTCGGGGCGGGCCTCGCGGCCGGTGACGTTGGAGACGATCCGCAGGGCCGGGGCGCGGTAGGTGAGGCTGTCGGCGATCTGCCGGAACTCCTGGAGCATCGGTTCCATCAGCGGGGAGTGGAAGGCGTGCGAGACCCGCAGCCGGGTGGTCTTGCGGCCCAGCCGGGCGAAGTGGGCGGCCAGGGCCAGGACGGCGTCCTCGTCGCCGGAGACGACCACGGAGGTGGGGCTGTTGAGGGCGGCGATGCCGCTGTGCGCGTCCAGCAGCGGCAGCACCTCCTCCTCGGTGGCCTGCAGCGCCATCATGGTCCCGCCGGCCGGCAGGGCCTGCATGAGGCGGCCGCGGGCGGCGACCAGGGTGGCGGCGTCGGCGAGGGACAGGACGCCGGCCACGTGGGCGGCGGCCAGTTCGCCCACCGAGTGGCCCATCAGGACGTCGGGGACCGTGCCCCACGACTCCAGCAGCCGGTACAGGGCCACTTCGAAGGCGAACAGGGCGCTTTGCGTGTAGAGGGTCCGGTCCAGCTCACGGGTGCCCGCGGCCGTGCCCGTGCCGTCGGCCGTGCCCGTGGTGTCGGGGGCGTCGGGGGTGAACATCACTTCGCGCAGCGGGCGCGGCAGGTGCGGGTCCAGGTGCTCGCACACGGCGTCGAGGGCGGCGGCGAAGGCCGGGAACGCGGCGTACAGGCCGCTGCCCATGCCGGGGCGCTGGGTGCCCTGGCCGGAGAAGAGGAAGGCCAGCGGGGCGCCGGGGGCGGTGGTGCCGGTGACGGCGGCGGGGTGTTCGCGCTGTCCGGCGAGCGCTTCGAGCGCCTCGAGCGCGCCGGCCCGGTCGGCGGCGAGCACGACGGCCCGGTGCTCGAGTGCGGAGCGGGTCGTCGCCAGGGAGAACGCGGTGTCCAGCAGGGTGCGTCCGGCATCCGCCGCCAGCCAGGACGTCAGCTCCTGGGCCTGCCGGAGCAGACCGGAGGCGCTGCGGGCGCTCAGCAGCAGCGGCAGCGGCAGCGCGGGCAGCGGCGCCGGCTGCGGCGCTCCCGGTCCGGCGGCCGGCCCGGAAGCGGACTCGGGAGCGGACTCGGGGACAGGCTCGGGGGCCGGGGCCTCCTCGATGATCATGTGGGCGTTGGTGCCGCTGAGGCCGAAGGAGGAGACACCGGCGCGGCGCGGCCGCTCGGAGCGCGGCCACGGGCGCTGCTCGGTCAGCAGGCGTACGTTGCCGTCCGACCAGTCGACCTGCGGTGAGGGCTCGTCCACGTGCAGGGTGCGCGGCATGGCCTGGTGGCGCAGCGCCATGATGGCCTTGATGACGCCGCTGACGCCGGCCGCGGCCTGGGCGTGGCCCATGTTGGACTTGATGGAGCCCAGCCACAGCGGTTCGTCCGCGGGGCGGTCCTGGCCGTAGGTGGCCAGGAGTGCCTGGGCCTCGATGGGATCGCCGAGGCGGGTGCCGGTGCCGTGTCCCTCGACGAGGTCGATGTCGGCCGCGCTCAGACCGGAGACCTCCAGGGCCTGGCGGATGACGCGCTGCTGGGAGGGGCCGTTGGGGGCGGTGAGGCCGTTGGAGGCGCCGTCCTGGTTGATGGCGCTGCCGCGGATGACGGCCAGGACGGGGTGGTTGTTGCGGCGGGCGTCGGAGAGGCGCTCCACCAGCAGCAGGCCGATGCCCTCGGACCAGCCGGTGCCGTCGGCGGAGGAGGCGAAGGCCTTGCAGCGGCCGTCCGCGGACAGTCCGCGCTGCTGGCTGAAGTCGATGAACAGTTCCGGGGTCGCCATCACGGTGACGCCGCCGGCCAGCGCCATGGTGATCTCGCCCTGGCGCAGGGCCTGGCAGGCCATGTGCAGGGCGACCAGCGAGGAGGAGCAGGCGGTGTCGACGGTGACGGCCGGGCCCTCCAGGCCCAGGGTGTAGGCGACGCGGCCGGAGGCGATGCTGGCGGCGCTGCCGTTGCCGATGTAGCCGGTCAGGTCCTCGGGGACCTCGGGGAGCCTGCTGCGGTAGTCGTGGTACATGACGCCCGCGTAGACGCCGGTGCGGCTGCCGCGCACGGACTGCGGGTCGATGCCTGCGCGTTCGAAGGCCTCCCAGGCGCCCTGGAGCAGCAGGCGCTGCTGGGGGTCCATGGCCATCGCCTCGCGCGGCATGATGCCGAAGAACTCGGGGTCGAACTCGGTCGCGTCGTGCAGGAAGCCGCCGTGGCGGGTGTAGGTGTGGCCGGCGACGCCCGGTTCGGGGTTGTAGAGGCTCTCCAGCGGCCAGCCGCGGTCGTCGGGGAAGCCGGAGACGACGTCGCGTCCGTCGGCGACCATCTGCCACACGTCCTCGGCGGAGCGCAGTCCGCCGGGGAAGCGGCAGCTGATGCCCACGACGGCGATCGGCTCGTCGGTGTCCGCCGCCGGGGCCGGGGCGGCTGCGGCGGGCAGGGGTTCGGCGGGGGTGATACGGCTCTTGAGGTATCCGGCGGCGGCCCGTGCCGTGGGGTAGTCGAAGACGAGGGTGGCGGGCAGGCGTACGCCTGCCGCGGCGCCGAGTGCGTTGCGCAGTTCGACGGCGGCCAGGGAGTCGAAGCCGAGGTCCTTGAAGGCCCGGTCGGCTTCGACCGCGTCGATGGTGGAGTGGCCGAGCACTGTGGCGACGTGCTTGCGGACCAGGTCCAGCAGCAGGCGTTCGCGCTGTCCCTCGTCGAGCGGGGCCAGCCGCTGGGCCAGGGCGTTCGCCTCGGCGGCGTCGGCGGGGCGGGCGCTCCTGCGGGTGGTGCCCCGGGCCAGGCCCTTGAGGAGGGCGGGCAGTTCCTCGCCCCGTGCGGCCAGTGCGGTGGTGTCGATCCGCAGCGGGATCAACAACGGCTGCCCGGGCCGGTCCACGGCGCCATCCAGCAGACCCAGCGCCTCCTCGACCGGCAGGGCGGGCAGGCCCAGCCGCGCCATCCGCGTCTCCGCGTCCGCCTGCGAGGACACACCCCCCAGCCCCGTGTCATACGCCCACAGACCCCAGGCCAGGGAGGTCGCGGGCAGGCCCAGGTGGTGACGGTGGGCGGCCAGCGCGTCCAGGAACGTGTTGGCAGCCGCGTAGTTGGCCTGCCCCGCGGCCAGCACCATGCCGCCCGCGGAGGAGAACAGCACGAACGCCGACAACTCCAGGTGCGCGGTCAGCTCGTGCAGATGCCAGGCCGCGTCCGCCTTGGGCGCCAGCACCCGCTCCAGACGCTCCCGGTCCACATCCTGCACCAGGGCGTTGTCCATCACACCGGCCGCATGCACCACACCCGACAGCGGGTACTGCGGGTCGATGCCGGCCAGGAGACGGGCCAGCGCACCACGGTCGGCCACATCACACGCGGCCACCCGCACCCGCGCCCCCAGTCCTTCCAGCTCCGCCACCAGGTCACTTGCACCGGCCGCTTCGAGGCCGCGCCGGCTGGTCAGCAGCAGATCCTGCACCCCGCGCTCACGCACCAGATGCCGGGCCACCAACGCACCCAGACCACCGGTACCACCGGTCACCAGCACCGTCCCCGAACCCCACCCCACACCAGCCGCATCCGGTACGTCCGCCGTGTCGATCGTGTCGATCATGTCCGGAAGGAGTGGTTCCTTTGGAGCCAGAGCACGTACCAGCCGGGGCAGCAGCACCCGGCTTGCGCGGACCGCCAGTTCGCTCTCCCCCGCCTGCACGGCGGCAGACGCGACAGCGACGTCCGCACCGGCGTCGAGGTCCACGACGGTGAAGCGGCCCGGGTTCTCCGCAGCTGCGGCCCGCAGCACACCCCACACACCCGCCACCGCCACATCAACATCGGCAGCAGCAGCAGCAGCGTCAGCAGTAGCCGTGCCGGTGCTGGTGTCGGTGGGGATGCTGACCGCGTTGCGGGTCACCACCACCAGCCGCGAGGAACCCGCACGCGAATCCTCCAGCCACTGCCGCACCCGCTCCAGCACGGCACCAGTCACCGACCGGGTCCGCTCCAAGACCGAGCCCTCCGTGCGCGGCACCTCCCACACCACAACGGCAGGCAGACTCTGCGCATCCTGCACGTCGTCCCAGTAGGGCAGCGTGTGGGTGCCGGAGGTCTCGCCGTCCGCCGGTTTCCAGGCGAGCTGCCACAGTGACCGCTCCGATGCGGCGGCGGTCGCCTGTTCCAGCTGTTCGGCCGAAACCGGCCGGGAGACGAGGGAGTCGACGGTCGCGACGAGCCGGCCGGTGGCGTCGGCGACGCCGATGGCGGAGACCTCCTCGCCGCGTACGCGGCGGATGTGGACGCGCAGGGCGCCGGCGCCGGCCGCGTGCAGTGTGACCCCGTTCCAGGAGAAGGGCAGCAGGGTCTCGCCCTCGTCCTCCTCCGTGCCGTCCAGCAGGAGGTCGACGTGCATGGCCGTGTCCAGGAGGGCCGGGTGCAGGCCGAAGCGGGCGGCCTCGGCCTGGGACTGCTCGGGCAGTTCGACCTCGGCGAACACGTCGTCGCCGCGCCGCCAGGCCGCCTTGAGGCCCTGGAAGACGGGGCCGTAGCCGTAACCGCGCTGGGCCAGCCGCTCGTAGGCGCCCTCGACGGTCAGGCTCCGGGCGCCGGGCGGGGGCCAGGCGGTGAGGTCGAACTCGGGAACGGCCGTGCTGCGGGCAAGCAGGCCTGCCGCGTGCCGGGTCCACGGCGCGTCGCCGGTCTCGGCCCGCGAGTACACCTCCACCGGTCGCAGACCGGTCCCGTCGGGGGCGCCGACCACCACCTGCACGGCGACGCCGCCGTCGGCGGGCAGCACCAGGGGGGCTTCCAGGGTCAGTTCCTCGACGGCGCCGCAGTCGACCTGGTCGCCGGCGCGGACGGCCAGTTCCACGAAGCCGGTGCCGGGCAGCAGGAGGCTGCCCAGGACGTCGTGGTCGGCGATCCACGGGTGGGTGTCCAGGGCCAGCCGGCCGGTGAGAACCACCGCGTCGGAGTCGGGTGAGACGACCACGGCGCTCAGCAGCGGGTGGGTGATGCCCTCCAGTCCGGCCGAGCCCATGTCACCGGCTCCGGCGGCCGGGACGTCCAGCCAGTAGCGCTCACGCTGGAAGGCGTACGTGGGCAACTCCACGCGCTCGGCGCCGTGTCCGGCGTAGAAGACGTCCCAGTCCACGACTGCGCCGGAGGCGAACAGCCCGCCCAGCGCGGTGAGCGTGGTGACGTCCTCGGGCCGATCCTTGCGCAGCACCGGCAGATAGGTCACCTCGTCGACGCCGTCGAGAATCTGGCGGGCCAGGCCCGTCAGGGACGGCGTCGGGGCCGCACTCCACGAAGCGGGTCACGCCCGCGCCGTGCAGGGTCTTCACCGCGTCCGCGAAGCGCACCGCCTCACGCACATGACTCACCCAGTACTCGGGGTCGGTCAGCTGCCCGGCCGTCGCCAGGACGCCGCTCACGTTCGACACGACGGCCAGCTTCGGCTGCGTGTAGGTCAACGAGGTGGCCACCGTGCGGAACTCGTCGAGCATCGGCTCCATCAACGGCGAGTGGAAGGCGTGCGAGACCCGCAGCCGGCTCACCCGGCGGCCCAGCGCACGGAAGTGTTCGTCAACCGTGTCGACGTCGGCCTCGGCGCCGGAGACCACCACAGAGGTGGGCCCGTTGACCGCGGCGATCCCCACCACGCCGCTGAGCAGCGGCAGGACCTCGTCCTCGGTGGCTTCGACGGCGAGCATCGCGCCGCCGGAGGGCAGCGCGTCCATCAGCCGGCCCCGCGCCGCCACCAGCGTCGCCGCATCCTCCAACGACAGAACACCTGCGACGTGGGCGGCGGTGATCTCACCGATGGAGTGCCCGGCCACGAAGTCCGGGCGTACCCCCCACGATTCGAGGAGACGGAACAGCGCGGTTTCGACGGCGAACAGGGCGGCCTGCGCGAACACGGTGCGGTTGAGGGCATCGGCGTCGTCACCGAACACCACCTCCCGCAGCGGGCGCTCCAGCCGGCCCTGCAGCGCTTCGCACACCGCGTCGAAAGCGGCCGCGTACACCGGGAACGCCTCGTACAGCTCGCGGCCCATGGACAGGCGCTGGCTGCCCTGGCCGGTGAAGAGGACGGCGGTGCGGCCGTCGTGGGCCTCGCCCACGGCGGCGGCGGTGAGGGGGGTTTCGGTGCTGAGGGTGTCCAGGGCCTGGGCCAGGGAGTGGCGTCCGTCGCCGATGACCACGGCCCGGTGTTCGAGGGCGGCGCGGGTGGTGGCCAGGGCGTGGCCGGCCGGGCGCAGTTCGTCGTCGGTGAGGGTGTCGAGGTGGGTGCGCAGGCGGGTGGCCTGGGCGTGCAGGGCCTGTGGGGTGCGGGCGGAGATCACCCAGGGCAGGAGGGGGCTGGTGTGCCGGCCGGCGGGCGGGGCGGGGGCGGTGGCCGGGGTGGCGGGGTCGGTGGTGGGGGCCTGTTCGACGATGACGTGGGCGTTGGTGCCGCTGATGCCGAAGGAGGAGATGCCGGCGCGGCGCGGGCGCGGGTCGGGGGCGGTGGGCCAGTCGCGGGCCTCGGTCAGGAGGCGGACGGCTCCTTCGCTCCAGTCGACCTGGGGGCTGGGTTCGTCGGCGTGCAGGGTCTTGGGGAGCTGTCCGTGGCGCATGGCCATGACCATCTTGATGATGCCGGCGACGCCGGCGGCGGCCTGGGTGTGGCCCATGTTGGATTTGATGGAGCCCAGCCACAGGGGCTGGTCGGCGGGGCGGTCCTGGCCGTAGGTGGCAAGGAGGGCT
Source organism: Streptomyces sp. V3I8 (assembly GCF_030817535.1). Taxonomy (NCBI): domain Bacteria; kingdom Bacillati; phylum Actinomycetota; class Actinomycetes; order Kitasatosporales; family Streptomycetaceae; genus Streptomyces; species Streptomyces sp. V3I8. The sequence continues at coordinate 203,967 of NZ_JAUSZL010000004.1, forward strand.
TGGGCCTCGATGGGGTCGCCGAGGGTGGTGCCGGTGCCGTGGCCCTCGACGGCGTCGACGTCGGCGGGGGTCAGGCCGGCGGTGGCCAGGGCCTGGCGGATGACGCGTTGCTGGGAGGGGCCGTTGGGGGCGGTGAGGCCGTTGGAGGCGCCGTCGGAGTTGACGGCGCTGCCGCGCAGGAGGGCGAGGACGGGGTGGTTGTTGCGGCGGGCGTCGGAGAGGCGTTCGACCAGGAGCAGGCCGGCGCCTTCGCCCCAGCCGGTGCCGTCGGCGTCGGCGCCGAAGGACTTGCAGCGGCCGTCGGCGGACAGTCCGCCCTGGCGGCTCATGTCGATGAAGGTGTCCGGGGTGGACATGACGGTGACGCCGCCGGCCAGGGCCAGGGAGCATTCGCCGGAGCGCAGGGCCTGGGCGGCCATGTGCAGGGCGACCAGGGAGGAGGAGCAGGCGGTGTCGACGGAGACGGCCGGTCCTTCCAGGCCCAGGGTGTAGGCGACGCGGCCGGAGACGACGCTGGCGAGGCTGCCGTTGCCGTGGTAGCCGGCCACGTCCTCGGGCAGCGGGCCCAGGCGCAGGCCCCAGTCGTGGTACATGACGCCGGCGAAGACGCCGGTGTCGCTGCCCTTGAGGCTGTGCGGGTCGATGCCGGCGCGTTCCAGGGTCTCCCAGGCGACTTCGAGGAGGAGGCGCTGCTGGGGGTCCATGGCCTGGGCTTCGCGGGGGCTGATGCCGAAGAACGCGGCGTCGAAGTGGGCGGCGTCGTGGAGGAAGCCGCCTTCGCCCGCGGAGCTCTTGCCCGTGGCGTCGGGCCGGGGGTCGTGGAGGTCGCGGGCCCAGCCGCGGTCGGTGGGGAAGGGGGAGATGACGTCGGTGCCGGTGGTGACGGTGTGCCAGAGGTCTTCGGGGGAGGTGATGTCGCCGGGGTAGCGGCAGGCCATGGCGACGATGGCGAGGGGTTCGTCGGTGGTGGCCACGACGGCGGGGCGGCCGGGGCGGGCGTCGGCGACGGGTTTGCGGACCTTGGTGGCGAGGTGGTCGGCGAGGGTGCGCGGGGTGGGGTAGTCGAAGGTGAGGGTGGCGCTCAGGCGCAGGCCGGTGGCGGAGTTGAGGCGGTTGCGCAGTTCGACGGCGCCCAGGGAGTCGAAGCCCATGTCGGTGAAGGCGCGCTGGGCGTTGACGGCGTCGGCGGAGTCGTGGCCCAGGACGTCGGCGACCTGTTCGCGGACCAGGTCCAGCAGGTGCTGGGTGAGTTCGGTGTCGTCCAGGCCGGCCCAGCGGCTGATGGTCTGGGAGGCGTGGGGGGCGGTGGTGTGGGCGGCGGTGCGGCGGGCGGGTACGCGTACCAGGTCCTGCAGGAGGGCGGGGATGCCGTCGTTCCTGGCGCGCAGGGCGTCGACGTCGATGCGCAGCGGGGCCAGGGTGGGGGCGTGGGTGGCCAGGGCCTGGTCGAAGAGGGTGAGGTTGTCGGCGGCGGAGAGGCCTTCCATGCCCAGGCGGCGGGCGCGTTGCAGGGCGGCGGCGTCGAGGTGGGCGCCCATGCCGGCGTCGCCGGTCCACAGGCCCCAGGTGATCGAGGTGGCCGGCAGGCCGGTGGCGTGGCGCTGGTGGGCGAGGGCGTCGAGGAAGACGTTGGCGGCGGCGTAGTTGCCCTGGCCGGCGCCGTCGAGGAGGCCGGCCATGGAGGAGTACAGGACGAAGGCCGACAGGTTCAGGTCGCGGGTGAGTTCGTGCAGGTGCCAGGCGGCGTCGGCCTTGGGGCGCAGGACGGCGTCGAGGCGGTCGGGGGTGAGGGCGCCGGTGAGGGCGTCGTCGACGATGCCGGCGGTGTGCACGACGGCGCCGAGGGGGTGGGCGGCGGGCAGGCTGTCCAGGAGTGCGGCCAGTTCCTGGCGGTCGGCGACGTCGCAGGCGGTGACCTGGACGTGGGCGCCGGCGGCGGTGAGGTGGGCGGTGAGGTCGTGGGCGCCGGGTGCGTCGGGGCCGCGGCGGCTGGTGAGCAGCAGGTGGCGTACGCCGTGGTGGGTGACGAGGTGGCGGGCGAGGTGGCCGCCGAGGCCGCCGGTGCCGCCGGTGATCAGTACGGTGCGCTCCGGGTCCCAGGGCTGGGGGGCGGGGTCGGTGCCGGGGTGGGGCAGCAGGCGCGGGATGTGCAGGGCGTCGCCGCGCAGGGCGGTCTCGGGTTCGCCGGTGGTCAGGACGACGGCGGCCACGGCGGCGTCGGGGGCCGGGGTGTCGGTGTCGAGCAGGACGATGCGTCCGGGGTTCTCGGCCTGGGCGGAGCGGATCAGTCCCCAGGCGGCGGCCAGGTGGGGCTGGGGTGTTTCGCCGGGGGTGACGGCGACGGCGCCGCGGGTGCGGATCAAAAGGGTGCTGTCGGCGAGGCGTTCGTCGCCGAGCCAGGTGTGCAGGGTGTGCAGGGCGGTGGCGGTGGTGGCGCGTGTGCGGGCGGGCAGGTCGGTGCCGGGCGGGGGGTGGGGCAGGTCCAGGACGACGGCGGCGGGGACGCCGGTGGCGTCGGCGGCGAGTTGGTGGAGCTGTTCGGGGCTGCCGTCCCAGGGGGTGGGTTCGCCGGTGGGGGCGGCGGCCGGGACCAGGGGGCGCCAGGTGACGTGGTGCAGGGCGCCGCCGTGGCCGGTGCGTGCGGCGCGCAGTTGTTCGGCGGAGACGGGGCGCAGGAGGAGGGAGGCGATGTCGGCGACGGGTGCTGCGGCCGGGTCGGTGAGGGTCAGGGCGAGGGTGTCGGGGCCGGTGGCGGTGATGCGGACGCGGACGGCGCAGGCGCCGGTGGCGTGGAGGGTGACGCCGTTCCAGGAGAAGGGGATGCGTACCTGGTCGGTGGGAGTGTGGGGGGAGGCGTGGTCGGCGGTGTGCAGGGCGGCGTCGAGGAGGGCGGGGTGCAGGGCGAAGGCGGCGGCGGTGGTGCGCTGGTCCTGGGGCAGGGCGACGTCGGCGTAGACGTCGCCGTCGTGGCGCCAGGCGGCGCGTACGGCTTGGAAGACGGGGCCGTAGCCGTAGCCGTCGCGGGCCATGTCGGGGTAGAGGGTGGTCAGGTCGAGGGGTTCGGCGCCGGTGGGGGGCCAGGGGGCGAGGTCGGCGGCGGGTGGGGCGGGGGTGGCGGCGGTGCGGGCCAGGAGGCCGGTGGCGTGGCGGGTCCAGGGGGTGTCGCCGTCCTGGGGGCGGGAGAAGATCTCCAGGGGGCGCAGTCCGGTTTCGTCGGCGGCGCCGACGACGACCTGGACGGCGACGGCGCCCTCGTCGGGCAGGACGAGGGGGGTCTGCAGGGTGAGTTCTTCCAGCAGGGCGCAGTCGACCTGGTCGCCGGCGCGGACGGCGAGTTCGACGAAGGCGGTGCCGGGCAGCAGGGTGACGCCGGAGATGACGTGGTCGGCGAGCCAGGGCTGGGTGCGCAGGGACAGGCGTCCGGTGAGGACGGCGGTGTCGGCGCCGGCGAGGGTGACGGCGGCGGCCAGCAGCGGGTGGTCGACGGCGCTCTGGCCCAGTCCGGGGGCGTCGCCGGTGGCGGGCGGGGCGGTCAGCCAGTAGCGGCGGTGCTGGAAGGCGTAGGTGGGCAGGTCCAGGCGGCGGGTGTCGTGGTCGGCGAAGAGGGCGGTGCCGTCCAGGGGGGCGCCGTGGGCGTGGGCGCGGGCGAGCGCGGTCAGCAGGGTGGTCTGCTCGTCGTGGCCGCGGCGCAGGGCGGGCAGGAAGAGGGCCTCGTCGTGGTCGAGGGTCTGCTGGGCCAGGGCGCTCAGGACGCTGTCGGGGCCCAGTTCGAGGAAGGTGGTGACGCCGCTGTCGGCGAGGTGGCGGATGCCGTCGGCGAAGCGGACCGCCCGGCGGACGTGGTCGACCCAGTACTGGGGGGAGCACAGCTGTTCGGCGGTGGCCAGGCGTCCGGTGACGTTGGAGACGACGGGGATGGTGGGGGCGCAGTAGGTGAGGATCTGCGCGATGCGTTCGAACTCGTCGAGCATCGGTTCCATCAGCGGGGAGTGGAAGGCGTGCGAGACGCGTAGCCGGCTGTTCTTGCGGCCCAGGGCGCGGAAGTGGTCCTGGAGGGCGTCGACGGCCTCGGTGGTGCCGGAGACGACGACGGCGTCGGGGGCGTTGACGGCCGCGAGGCCCGCCGATTCGCCGAGCAGGGGCAGTACTTCGTCCTCGGTGGCCTGCAGGGCCAGCATGGCGCCGCCGGCGGGCAGGGCCTGCATGAGGCGGCCGCGGGCGGCGACCAGGGTGGCGGCGTCGTCGAGGGACAGGACGCCGGCGACGTGGGCGGCGGTGAGTTCGCCGATGGAGTGTCCGGCGAGGAAGTCGGGGCGCAGGCCCCAGGACTCCAGGAGCCGGAACAGGGCGGTCTCGACGGCGAAGAGGGCGGCCTGGGCGAAGACGGTGTCGTCGAGCAGGGCGGCTTCGGGGGTGCCTGCTTCGGCGAACAGGATGTCGCGCAGGGGGCGTTCGAGCTGGAGGTCGAGGTAGCCGGCGGCCTGGTCGAGGGCTTTGGCGAAGACGGGGAAGGTGTCGTAGAGGCCGCGGCCCATGTTCAGGCGCTGGCTGCCCTGGCCGGTGAACAGGAAGGCCAGGGCGTGGTGGTGTGCGGTGCCGCGCTGCAGGCGGGGGCTGGGGGCCGCTTCGGTGAGGGCGGTGAGGGCCTCGGTGAGCTGGGTGCGGTCGGCGGCGATGAGGACGGCGCGTTCCTCGAGGGCGGCGCGGGTGGTGGCCAGGGCGTGGCCGAGGTCGGCGGGGGTGATGCTCGTGTCGGTGTCCAGGAGGGCCAGGAGGCGGGCGGCCTGTTCGCGCAGGGCCGGTTCGGTGCGGGCGGACAGCGGCACCAGGCAGGCGCCGGGGCCGTCCGGGGTCAGGGGTGTGCCGTCCTGGGGGTGGGGGGTGATGTGCTGGGGGTGGGGTGCGGCGTCCTGGGGGTGGGGTTCTTCGAGGATGACGTGGGCGTTGGTGCCGGAGACGCCGAAGGCGGAGACGCCCGCGCGGCGGGGGGTGTCGTTGGCGGGCCAGTCGACGGGTTCGGTGAGCAGGCGTACCTCGCCGGCCGACCAGTCGACGTTCGGGGAGGGTTCGTCGACGTGCAGGGTGGGGGGCAGCACGCCGTGGCGCATCGCCTCGATCATCTTGATGATGCCGGCGACGCCGGCGGCGGCCTGGGTGTGGCCGATGTTGGACTTGACCGAGCCCAGCCACAGCGGGTGTCCCTCGGTGCGGTTCTGGCCGTAGGTGGCGACCAGGGCCTGGGCCTCGATGGGGTCGCCCAGGGTGGTGCCGGTGCCGTGGGCCTCGACGGCGTCGACCTGGTCGGCGACCAGGCCGGCGCGGGCCAGGGTGTGGCGGATGAGGCGGCGCTGTGCGGCGCCGTTGGGGGCGGTGAGGCCGTTGGAGGCGCCGTCCTGGTTGATGGCGCTGGCGCGGATGACGGCCAGGACGGTGTGGCCGTTGCGGCGGGCGTCGCTGAGGCGTTCGACGACCAGGACGCCGACGCCTTCGGCGAAGCCGGTGCCGTCGGCGGCGCGGGCGAAGGCCTTGCAGTGGCCGTCGGGGGCCAGGCCGCGCTGGCGGCTGAACTCGGTGAACGTGGCGGGGCTGGCCATGACGGTGGCGCCGCCGGCCAGGGCCAGGGTGCATTCGCCGCGGCGCAGGGACTCGGCGGCCAGGTGCAGGGCGACCAGGGAGGAGGAGCAGGCGGTGTCGATGGTCAGGGCGGGGCCTTCGAGGCCCAGGGCGTAGGCGACGCGGCCGGAGGCGATGCTCAGGGCGGTGCCGGTGAGGAGGTAGCCGTCGGTGCCCTGGGAGTCCTCGTGGGAGCGCACGCCGTACTCGTGGGCGCCGGCGCCGATGAACACGCCGGCCCGGCTGCCGCGCAGGGAGGTGGGGTCGATGCCGGCGCGTTCGACGGCTTCCCAGGCGGTCTCCAGCAGCAGGCGCTGCTGGGGGTCCATGGCCAGGGCCTCGCGGGGGCTGATGCCGAAGAACTCCGCGTCGAAGTCGGCGACGCCGGTGAGGAAGCCGCCCTTGCGGACGTAGCTGCGGCCGGGGGCGTCGGGGTCCTCGTCGAAGATGCCTTCCAGGTCCCAGCCGCGGTTGTCGGGGAAGTCGCCGACGACGCTGTGCTGGGCGGTGACGGTGCGCCACAGGTCGGTCGGGGAGGAGATGTCGCCGGGGAAGCGGCAGCCGATGCCGACGATGACGATCGGCTCGTCGTCGTCGGCGGCGGGCGCCTCGGGTTCGGGCAGGTCCTCGCCCAGGCCCAGGACCTGGGCGCGCAGGTGGTCGGCGAGCAGGGCGGGGGTGGGGTGCTCGAAGGCGACGGTGACCGGCAGCGCGAGGCCGGTGGCGGCGTTGAGGCGGGCGTGCATCTCGACCAGGCCCAGTGAGTCCAGGCCGAGTTCCTTGAAGGGGCGCGCGACGTCGACGCCGGTGTCGGTGTCCTCGTCGGGGCGGACTTTCCGGAGCATGATCCGGGTCTGTTCCCGTACCAGATCGAGCAGCATTCGGCGCTGTTCGGAAATGGGAAGTACAGCCAGCTCGCGCGTGATGCGCGAGCGGTCCACCGGCGTGTCCTCGTCGCCGGCGGAAAGGAAAATCCCAGACTCGCTCATCGAGGCACACTCCACGTTATCGATTAAAATCATGCAGGCGGTCCGCACCTGGGTCACCACCCAAACGCACGGTACGGCAGGTAAAAGGCGGGCCGTCACCCCTAGCCACCCCTAGGCGGCACCCCGGGTCCGTGGGCCCTTATATGTAAGGGGAGTTCGGGTTCGCGGGCGGGGTGCGGGCACTGCCCCAGAGTGCGGCGGAAAACCTTGCCCGCGGCCGGGGGCCGTGATAGGAATCCGGTCGAGAGTCCGAGAATTGCGTGTTACCGGACGCAGAATTCAGCGTCTGTCCGCGCATCCGGCCGGCCCGCGAAAACTTTGCATTCGACAGTTCAGGGCCGTCTGCGTGTACGCCCCGCCGCCGGAGCATGGATCCGGTGAATACCGGGCCCGCCATAACCCGCCGCCAGTGATGGGGGAATATTCACGTGAGCTTGCGCCAAGAGATGTCGGTGTCGGTTTCCGCGCCGATCGACAGAATGCACGACTTCATGCTGGCCTGGGCCAGGGTGACCCCGGATGCGCCGGCGGTGATCGAGGACGGGCCGCAGGGCGCTCCGGCCATGGTCAGCTACCGGCAGCTGGAGCAGCGGGTCCACGACTACGTGTCCGTGCTGGACGGTCTGGGCCTGGACATGGGTGAGCGGGTGATCCTGGAGTCGGACACCTGCGCCTCGGCAATCGCGATGTTCCTGGCCTGTTCGACGCTGGGTCTGGCTTTCGTGCCGGTGAGTCCCGAGACGCCGCTGCAACGGCTGCTGACCATCGTCGACACCACGGGGCCGGGCCTGTACGTGCAGGCGGCGGACGGTCTGCGGGAGGGGCTGCCGCGGGGGCTGGGGCTGGGGCGGTTCGGGCCGCAGGGGCTGATGGTGGAGCGGCGGCCCGCGCCGCGGGTGCGCCACCGCCGCGAGCCGGTGGGCACCGACACCGCCTACATGATCTTCACGTCGGGGACGACGGGCCGCCCCAAGGGGGTGGTGATGAGCCACCGGGCGGTGGTGTCGTTCTACCGCGGGATGCTCCAGCACGCCCTGGTGGGCAGCGGCGACCGGGTCGCCACCACCTCGCCGCTGCAGTTCGACTTCTCGCTGCTGGACATCGGTCTGGCGCTGGGCAGCGGGGCGGCCGTGGTGCCCGTGCCGCGCGACACGCTGCGCTGGCCGCGGCGGTTCGTGCGTTTCCTGCGGGACATGGAGGTCACCCAGGTCGACGGGGTGCCCTCGATCTGGCGCTCGGTGCTGCGCCACGAGAGCGAGCAGCTGGCCGCGCTGGACAAGCTGCGCGGTGTGCTGTTCTGCGGCGAGGACTTCCCGCTGCCGGAGCTGCGGCTGCTGCAGCAGCTGCTGCCGGCCGCCCGGCTGGTCAACTGCTACGGCGCCACCGAGTCCATGGCGTGCTCGTTCACCGACGTGCCCAACCCGCTGCCGCCGGACCTGGAGAAGCTGTCCATCGGCTTCGCCCACCCGGGCGCGGAGATGATGATCGTCGACTCCTCGGGGCGGGTGGTCGAGGAGGCGGGCGTGCAGGGCGAGATCCACCTGCGCACCCCGGCGCTGTTCACCGGCTACTGGGACGACGCGCAGGCCACCCGGCGCGCCCAGGTGCCCGACCCGCTGGATCCGCGTTCGGGGCAGCTGGTGCTGCGCACCGGTGACCTCGCCTACCGGGGCCGCGGCGGCGAGATGTACTTCTGCGGGCGGGTCGACTCCCAGGTGCAGATCCGCGGCAACCGGGTGGAGACCGGCGAGGTGGAGCGCAGGATCCTGGAGTTCCCGGGGATCACCGCGGCCGCCGTGCTGGTGGTGCAGCGCCCGGGCCGGGAGGCCGTGCTGGGGGCGTTCGTGTCGATGGCGCCGGGCGCTACGGCGCCCAAGGGCACCGAGCTGAGCGCGTTCTGCACGCAGAGCCTGCCGGCCTACATGGCGCCCAAGGAACTGCACGTGGTCGCGGAGTGGCCGGTGACCGCGCACGGCAAGACCGACCGCAGCGCGCTGGCGGCGGTGGCCGGCGTCTGATCCGTGCCTGCGCACCCCCGGGGGGTGCGGGTCCGCCGCGCGGCGGGTCCGCACCCCCTTGCCGCCCCCCGGGGCCGTGGACCCGTAGGTCCACGAGGCTGTGGACCCGTAGGTCCGCGGGGTCGTGGGCCTTGCCCGGGGGTGAACGGGAAGCGCAGTGTATGGAACGTATGTATAGGACGTCGACTAAGGTTGAAGCATGGGACATCGTGAGGACTTGCTCATCGGCGCCAAGCGCTGCTTGATCGAAAAGGGCTACGGCCGTACCACCACGCGGGACATCGTCGCCGCCTCCGGTGCGAACCTTGCCTCCATCGGCTACCACTACGGTTCGAAGGAGGCGCTGCTGAACGCGGCGCTGCTGGAGGCGCTGGACGAGAGCGGCAAGGAGATCTCGCCGACCGAGGTCCCCGACGTCGATCCGCAGGCGACGCCGGTGGAGCGGTTCGAGGCGGTCTGGTCGCAGATCGTCGACAAGTACACCACCAACCGGCAGCTGCTGCTGGCGAGTTTCGAGGTCTTCGCGCAGGTGGACCGGGTGCCGGAGCTGAAGCCGGCGCTCGCCGACGGTGTCGAGCAGGGCCGGCAGTCGATGACCGAGCTGTTCAAGAGCATCGCGGGCGAGAGCGCCGAGGACCTGGACGAGGAGTCGCTGCGGGCGATGGGCGCCTTCTTCCAGGCGATGGCCACCGGGGTGATGGCGCAGTGGCTGGTCGATCCCGAGCGGGCGCCCACCGGCGCCGACCTCACGCTCGCGCTGCGGGCCATGCTGCGCTGGTCCGGGGCCAAGGCCCCCGAGTCCGTCCAGAGCTGAGCGGGCGGCCCCTGCCGCGGGCACACGCCGCCGGCCGGCCCCCCTTGTGGTGCAAAGGGGGGCCGGCCGGCGGCGTGTGCGAGGGGATACGGGGCGTGTGCGCGGGGGTGCGGGGCGGGGGTCAGATGCGGCGCAGGACGAAGTCGTCGGCCGTCTCGCCGCGGAAGAGGTACTCGGGGCGGCCGCTGAGCACGTAGTCGCCGTGCGGGGTGGGCAGGACGTCGGTGGGGTTCGCCTCGGGCCACGCCTGCTCGTGCAGGGTCTTGGCGCTGGACCAGTCCTCCTCCTGCGGGCTCAGGACGATCACCGCGTCGCGGCCGTGGTCGGTGGCGAGCTTGTTGCTGACCACGACCGCGGTGCCGTCGGGGCGCAGCGCGAACGCGTCACCGCCGACGATGGGCCCGCCCGAGAGCGTGACCTGGTGGACCTGTCCGCTGCGCGGGCAGATGCGCAGCAGTTGGCCGGTGGTGTAGTGCAGGGCCAGCAGGAAGCCGGCCGGGTGCACGCGCAGGCCGATCACCCCGGCGCCGGTGCCCAGTTCCCAGCCCGGTGACAGGGCCCGGCTGTCCACGAGGACCTCGGCCGTGCCGTCCACGCCCACCCGGTAGATCTTGTTGGCGGCCGGGTCGCTGACGTAGGCGGTGCCCTCGAGGTCCAGGGCGATGCGGTCGGCGGCGTGCATGGGCTCCTCGCCCAGCGCCAGGTCGACCAGGTGCTGCTCCTCGCCGGTGGTCAGGTCGTAGATCGCCAGGCCCGATTCCTTGAGGTTGGTCTCGGGGGTGGAGCGGGCGCCGATGCCCAGGTCGTGGTAGCCCAGCAGCAGGCGGTTGCGGGGCACGTCGACGGTGATGCCCACGCTCGAGACGATCCGCGGGTCGGGGTCGCTCACCAGCGCACTGACGCGGCCGTGGCCGTCGACGACCGAGGCGGTGCCGTGCCGGGTCGAGCTGACCACGAAGGCCTGCCGGCCGGGGTCCCAGTCGACGCCTTCGGGGTGCAGGGCATCGGCGTGCCCGGTGATGACGTCACCGAAGGGGGCGGCGCTGCCGGCGTGGGACATGGTGGTCTCCTGGAGGTCGTGAGGTCGTGAGGCCGTACGGGCGGGGCGGATCGGCAAGAGGCGGGCGGGGCGGGTCAGGAGGGGGCGGGCAGGACGGCGGCCTGTTCGCGCAGGGCCTTGCGGTCGACCTTGCGGTTGGAGTTCAGGGGGAAGTCCTCCACGTGCCGGTAGTGCTTGGGGACCATGCCCTGCGGCAGCAGGGCGCGCAGGGCGGCGGCCAGGGCGGCGGCGGGGGTGGGCCGGCCGGTGTAGAAGACGACCAGTTCGGTGCCGGCGTCGCCGGTGCGGGCGACGGCGACCGCGTCCTGCACGGAGGGGCAGGTGCGCACGGCGTGTTCGACCTCGGCCAGTTCCACGCGCCAGCCCTGGATCTGCACCTGGGCGTCGAGGCGGCCGAGGTAGACCAGTTCCCCGCCGGCCAGCCGCCGCACCCGGTCGCCGGTGCGGTACCAGGTGCGTCCCTCGTGCTGGAGGAAGCGTCCGCGGTCGTGCTCGGGGTCGAGGTAGCCGCTCGTCATCTGTGGTCCGGTGATGAGCAGTTCGCCCTCGGCGTCGGTGGGCCGGCCGTCCTGGTCGAGCAGCAGGTGCTCGTGTCCTTCGTGGACGGTGCCGATGGGCACCAGGCCGTTCACGCACAGGGCGGGCGAGGTGCGCGGGGACCAGCGGTGGCCGGTGACGGTGACGGTCAGTTCGGTGGGCCCGTAGATGTTCTCCAGGGTGGAGGCGGGGGCCGCGGCCTGCCAGTCGGCGGCGTCCTGGTCGCGCAGGGCCTCTCCCGCGAACAGGCTCCAGCGCAGGCCGGGCAGGGCGCCGGGGGCCAGGGAGCCCGTGCGGCGCAGCAGGGAGATGGTGCTGGGGGTGGAGAACCAGACTGTCATGCGGCGTTCGGCGACGAAGGCGGGCAGGTCGCGGTAGGCCTGCAGCGGCACCGGGTGCACGGCGCCGCCGGCGCCCCAGGCGCTGAACATGTCGAACATCGCGCAGTCGAAGTTGACGTCGAAGGTCTGGGAGAAGACGTCGTCGGCGTCGAAGCGGTAGCGCTCGTCGATGAGGCGGAAGTAGTGGGTGGTGCTGCCGTGCGCGATGGGCACGCCCTTGGGCCGGCCGGTGGAGCCGGAGGTGAACAGGATGTAGGCGCGGTCGCCGGGGGCGACGGGCCGCGGCTCGCGCAGGGCGTCGCGGGGCGCCGCCTGAAGGCGCCGCGCGGTGCCGGCGCCCCGGGCGGCGAAGGGCGCCAGGACCGGCAGGCCGACGCCGTCGCCGTCGCCCAGGGCCTGCTCCAGGGCGGCAAGGCCCGCGTCGTCGGCGAGGACCGCCGAGACGCCCGCGTCCTGCAGCATGCTGCGGGTACGGGCCGCGGGGAAGGCCGGGTGCAGGGGCACCACGGTGGCTCCCGTGTACAGGCCGGCGAGGATGCCGGCGTACGCCTCCAGGCCCTTGGCGGCCAGCACGCCGATCGCCGCGGGCGGTCCGGCGGGTGAGGCGAGCAGGGTTCCGGCCCACTGCAGGGCCAGTTCGTGCAGTTCCTCGTAGCTGACCGTCCGCTCCCCCAGGTGCAGGGCCGGGCGCTGCCCGGAGGTGGCGAGCCCGCGCAGGAACCGCGCGTGCAGCGCGTCCTCGATCGTCTTCAACATTCTTTCTCCGAATAAGGGGCGTCGCTGCGTGATTAGGGGGGTGAGGGAGCGGTTTTCCGGCGGCTTCCCGGAATATATTCGTAGGCCAGTGGACCTATTTTCCCCGGGAAGGAACTGACGATGTGGGACGAGAAGTTCGAGGAGACCCTGCGGAAACATCTTCCGTTTCTCGGCGACGGTGAGGAGCTGAATGCGGGGGCCGATCTGCGTGATCTGGGTCTGGACTCGCTGGGAACGGTCGAACTGCTGGCCGCTTTGGAAAGCGCGTACGACGTGCGTTTCGTGGACGACGCTTTGACGATGGACAATTTCGCGACGCCCGGCACGCTGTGGAACGCGCTGTCGCAGGTGGCCGGCCACCTGGGCGGCTGAGACCGGCCGGGTGCGGCGCGCCCTTCGGTGACGAGCTGTCGCCGAAGGGCGCGCCGCCTGCTGTCAGGCGGCGACCGCGGTGCGGCGCGGGAGCATGGCCGTGCGGGGGCTGGCCTGCACGACGTCGAAGGCGCGGGTGGTCACGCCGACCCGCCCGAAGAGGCTGTCGGGGCCGCACACGTACATCCGGCCGATGTCGAGCCGGTCCTTGAGCGTGGCCACCACCTGCGGCCAGCGCACCGGCAGCACGTAGCCGTCCAGGAGCATGCGGCGCACCTGCTCACCGGTGCTCAGCACGGCGCCGTCCTGGTCGGCGACGACGGGCAGGGTGGGGTCGGCGAAGGTCAGGCCGGCCAGCACCTCGGTGTCGATGCGCTCGCGCAGCGCGCCGAAGGCGCTGCAGTGCATGGGCGGGCGCATGGTGTAGAGCGGCATGCCGCCCAGCGAGCGCAGCTGCTTCTCCATCCACTCCACGCTGCCGGCGTCGAGGGAGACCATGTAGAAGTCGTCGTCGATGTGGCAGGACAGGTCGTGCCACTCGCCGCGGTCGGTGAGTTCGGCGAGCACCTCGTCCAGGCGGGCGCGCGGGGTGCGGGTGAAGGAGAGGGTGACGGCGTTCTGGTACTCGCGGGAGAAGTAGTCGTTCTCGCAGCGGGCCATCTGCGCGGTCATCCGCACGGCGTCGCTGAAGCCGAGCACGCCGGAGAAGACGGCGGCCGCCTTGCTGCCGAAGCTGGGTCCGGCGACCGCGTCGGGGCGGATGCCGTACTCCTGCTCGGCCCAGTGCGCCAGCGCGAAGCAGTTGACGAAGAAGGCGACCTGGGCGTACTCGGTGTAGTCGCCGTCGGCCTCGCGGTAGCGGTCGAACAGGGAGTAGCCCAGCGCCTCGTCCGCGCTCTGCAGGAGGCGGCGGGCGTGCGGGTTGATCAGCATGAACTTCGCCACGTCCGCGAAGCGGACGGGCGCCATGCCGGGAAAGACGAGCGCGCTGCCAATGTCGGGTTCGGGCTGTGTGGTCATCTGTGCGGTTCACTCCTCGGCAGAAGGCAGGCGGCAGGAGGCAGGCGGCGGCCGGCGGCCGGGCGCTCGGGCTCAGGACCTCCGGGGCTCAGGACCTGCGGGGCTCAGGGGACGAGCTTGGTGAAGGTCTCCTCGATACGGGTCATGACGTTGCGCACGTGCGGCAGGGCGAGCGGGTCGGCCGCGGCCAGTGACTGCTCCTGCTGCTGGGCCGTGTCGCCGTAGAGCATGCTGGTGGCGGCCTTGAAGCGCAGGGCGTGCTCGTCGTCGCCCAGGTGGTGGCCGGCCAGCACGACGAGGCCGAACTCGTCCAGCAGGTGCTGGTGCAGGGAGAGCGAGTCGTGAACGCCGCGCTGGGCGAGCTCCTCGCGCAGCGGCTCGAAGTCGGGGTAGACGTAGAAGGCGCCGGTCGGCGGCCGGCACACGGCGCCGTTGGCCACCAGGATGCGGTGCACGTCGCGGGCGATGACGCCGTGCAGCCGGGCGGCCGCGGCCAGGCGTGCGCGGATCTCGGGGGGTTCGGCGAACGCGTAGGCGGCGACCTCCTGCATGGGGCCGGCCAGGGTGGACCACACCTCGCTGGCCGCGGAGACCACCCCCTCGCGGATGCGGCGGCCCCAGGCGTTGGCGGGGAAGCGGGCGCCGCCGATGCGCCAGCCGCCCAGGGCCAGGCTCTTGCTCAGCCCGGTGGTCACGACGGTGCGCTCGGGGGCCACCTCGGCCGGGCTGAGCACCTCGGTGGCGGGGTCGTGGACGACGTCGCGGTAGATCTCGTCGGAGACGATCAGCAGGTCCTCCTCCCGTGCGACGGCGCAGATCTCGCGGATCAGCGCGGGCGGGGCGAGGGTGCCGGTGGGGTTGTCGGGCAGGGTCAGCACCACGATCCGCGGATCGTGGCCCAGCACCCGGGCGGCGTGGACCGCCTCGCGCAGCGCGGCCGGCTCGGGCACCCCGCCGCACTCCTGGGGGATGTCCACCCCGATGACCTGCTTGCCCAGGTAGCGGGCCTGGGGGGCGTAGGAGTTCCAGCAGGGCCGCGGCAGCAGCACGTCGCCCTCGACGCTCAGGTGCAGGGCCATCAGCAGCGGCTTGCTGCCGGGGGCCAGGACCACCTGGTCGGCGTCGGTGGGCATCCGGCGGCGCGAGAAGTAGCCGGCCAGCGCCTCGCGTGCATCCTTGCCGCCCGCGACGGGGCCGTAGGCGTTGCGGTGCGCTCCCGCCGCCAGCCGCTCCAGCAGGGGGGCGAACGCGGGCAGCCGCGCCTCGCCGAAGCCCAGGTGCACGAGGGACTCCCCCGCGGCGGTGCGCTCGGCCACCAGCTGGTTGAGCGCGAGATTGGGGGACACGTTCCGGCCTGACATGGCCGTCTCCTTTCGGATCCTGCCCGCCGCTCAGGACCTGGGCGGGCCGCCGTTGATCGCGGCCGCCAGGTCCGGCGGGGTGTCGGGATCCAGCTCGAGGTCGTCCACCCACGCGGCGTCGGGCGAGTAGCGGGCCCTGAAGGCCCGGCCGACCAGTTCGGGGTTGCGCGCCTGCAGCATCCGCAGCTGGAAGAAGCTCCCCTGCGGGGTGTGCGACACACCGTCCACGGCGACCTTGCCGGGGGTGGCGGACATGACCGGTCCGCGCACGGTGCGGGCCAGCCCGGGCAGTGCCCGGTAGGCGCTCTGGAAGATCTCCACGGCGTTGGCCAGCGGGACCTTGAAGTAGCCGTAGGGGCCCGTGTCGCGTTCGACGAACATGTAGTAGGGCACCGAGCCGGCGGCCAGTTCGGCGCGCCACATCTCGTTCCAGGTCGCGGCGTCGTCGTTGACGTGCGCGATGAGCGGGGCCTGGCAGTAGACCAGGGCGCCGGAGGCGCGGATGCGCGACAGCGCCCGGCGGGCGAGGTCCGTCTCCAGTTCGCGGGGGTGGCTGAAGTGCGCCATCACCGCCAGGTTGCGGCCGGAGTCCACGACCTTCTCGAACAGTGCCAGCACGTCGTCGGCGTCCTGGTCGGTGACGAAGCGGTGGGGCCAGTAGGCCACGGACTTGGTGCCGATACGGATGGTGCGCACGCTCTCCACCGCCAGCAGCGGCTCCAGGTGCGAGCGCAGCCGCTCGGTGGTCATCACCATCGGGTCGCCGCCGGTGACCAGGACGTCGCTGACCTCCGGGTGCCGGCGCAGGTAGCCGATCAGCTCGTCCGGGCTGGAGGCCGCGAACCGCAGGTCGGCGTCGCCCACGAACTGCGCCCAGCGGAAGCAGTAGGTGCAGTAGCTGTGGCAGGTCTGGCCGTGGCCGGGGAAGTAGAGCACCGTCTCGCGGTACTTGTGCTGCATGCCCGCCAGCGAGACGCCTTCCTCGCTGGGCACGTTGAGCTCCCGCTGGCCCGAGGGGTGCGGGTTGAGCTGCGAGCGGATCTGCGCGACGACCGCCTTCAGCTGCGGTCTCGACTTGCTCGCCAGCGCCTGCGCCACCAGGTTCTCGTCCTCGGCGGTGAGCATGCCCCGCTGCGGGAAGACCAGCTGGAAGATCGGGTCGTCGGGGATGTTCTGCCAGTCGACGAGCTGGGACAGCACGTACTCGTTCACCCGGAACGGCAGGACCTCGGACACCACGCGCACCGTCTCGCGCAGGTCCGCCGGCAGCCCGTACCGCTTGGCGATCTCGTCGATCTGGCGTGGTCCGTGGGCACGGAAACGCACTGTCTCGAATGGGCTGAGAGTCAGCTGGGACATCCGATATTTCCTCCGGTCTTCTGGACCACGGACAATTCCGAAAGCACGGAAAAGTGCCAGAGCTGATGAATTGCTGGAATGACCGGAACAGCCCGGTCGGAACGGCCCGGTCGGAACGGGGCGTTCACCCTCCGCGCGACTGCGGTCCGAATGTCACTGAATTCCCCGGGTATTCGAGGAGCGCGCCCTGAAGCTGGAAACAACGGTAGTTCATGCAGGGCCGCAGGAACCCCTAAGGCCACCCCTGCCCTGCCCTTAACCTCCCCTTTCCGCACCGCAGGGGTCCGGCCCCCGCGCCGCGGGTCACGAACCCTGCTCCCCCAGCGCGTCCAGGTGGGCGCGCAGCACCTGCAGGAACCGCTCGGGCTCCTCCAGGTGGGGCATATGGCTGGACTCCTCAAGGACCTCCCAGCGCACGTCGGGGATCAGGTCCAGGAAGGGGCGCACCGTCGCCGGGGTGGCCTCGTCGTGCCCGCCGGTCAGCACCAGGGTGGGCACCGCCACGTCCGCGCAGTGCTCCACCACCGACCAGTCGCGCAGGGTGCCGATCACATGGAACTCGTTGGGGCCGTTCATCGTGTAGTAGACGGTGGGGTCGTTGTAGACCTCCATGAACGAGGCCATGAAGTCCCGCGGCCACGGCGTGAGCCGGCACACGTGCCGCTCGTAGTAGGGCCGCATGGCATCGAAGTACTCCTGGCTGTCGGTGGTCCCGGCGGCCTCGTGGCGCAGCAGCGTGTCGTTGACGCCCGGCGGCAGCAGGTCGCGCAGCACCTTCGCCTCCTGCAGCCACAGCGGGTACGACGCCGGCGCGTTCGCCACCACCAGGCCGCGCAGCCCGGCGGGCCGGCGGGCGGCGTGCGCCACGCCGAGCAGACCGCCCCAGGACTGGCCGAACAGGAGGTAGTCGTCGGCGATTCCCAGGTGCCGCAGCAGGTTGTCGAGCTCGTCCAGGAAGAGGTCCACGGTCCAGAAGTCGGCGCCGCGGTCGGGCAGATGGGTGGAACCGCCGTTGCCGATCTGGTCGTAGTGCACGACCGGCCGGCCGTCCTGGGCCAGTGCGGTGAGGTTGAGCAGGTAGTCGTGCGTGCTGCCCGGGCCGCCGTGCACCACCACCAGGGGGGTCCGGCCGCCGTGCAGGTCGCCGGTGACGCGGAACCAGGTCTGGTGCTCGCCGAACGGCGCCGTGCCCTTGGCGCTGGGTGCCACATGCATGTCAGCCACTCCCGGTGGTCGCGGTGAAGATCGGACAAAAGATCAAAGAGAAGACCAAAGAGAAGATCAAGAGGGGGCACGGGCCCCGGCGGTACGGGTGTGCGGGCGGTACGGGTGTGCGGGTGGTACGGGCAAGTACGGGTGTACGGGCGGTGCGGGTGGTGGCAGGGGCTGCGGCGTGGTGCGCGGCGGCGGGCCCCGCGCACCGCACGGCGGGGCACGGCCCGCCGTGGGCCGTGCCGGGCCGCGGGTCCGTGGCGGGCCGGGGGTCCGTGGCGGGCCGGGGCCGCGCACGCGCCGCCGGATCACACGTGGTCGTCGGCGAGTCCGTCCAGGGCCATGCTGATGAGGGACTCGGTGTCCATCTCGTCGATGGCCTCCTCCTCGTCCGGCACGCCCGCCCCGGCCTCCGTACCGTCCTGCGTGCCGCCCAGTTCCAGCAGCAGCTCCATCAGGCCGGCCTCGCGCAGCCGGCTGAACGGGATGGCCTGCAGGATGCGCCGCACCTGCGCCTCCTGCCCGTCCCCGCCCTCGCCGTTGCCGTGGGCACCGTCGCCGTGGGCGGTCCGGTGTGCGGGCATCAGCTCCTCGTGCAGCCGCTCGGCGAGCACCCGGGCGTTGGGGTAGTCGAACACGAGCGTCGCCGGCAGGCGCAGCCCGGTCGCGGAGTTGACCTGGTTGCGGAATTCCACCGCGCTCAGCGAGTCGAACCCGAGGTCCTTGAACGCCCGGTCCGCCTCCACCTCCTGCGCACTCGCATACCCCAGCACCGTGGCGGCCTGCCGGCACACCACCTCCAGCAGCTCGGCCAACCGCTCCTGCGGAGCCAGCGCGAGGAGCCGCTCGCGCAGCGCCACCGGCGCCGCGCCGGCTTCCGGCCGGGCGGCCGCCGCCGCCGACCTGCGCACCATGGGACGCACCAGCGCCCGGTAGAGCGCGGGCAGCTGGTCGCCGGCCTCGGCCAGCACCGCGGTGTCCAGGTCGATGGGCACCAGCGCCGCCCGCTCCAGCGCCACGGCCGCATCGAACAGCGCCAGGCCCTGCTCGGCGCTCAGCGCACCGATACCGACCCGGCTCATGCGCCTGCGGTCCGCCTCGGCCAGCTCGCCGGCCATGCCGGTGTCGCTGCCCCACAGCCCCCAGGCCAGCGACTGCCCGGCCAGACCCCGGGCCCGGCGGTGCTGGGCCAGGGCATCCAAGAACGCGTTGGCCGCCGCGTAGTTGCCCTGTCCGGCATTGCCCAGGGTGCCCGCGGCCGAGGAGAACACCACGAACGCCGACAGGTCCATGCCCGCGGTCAGCTCGTGCAGGTGCAGCGCCGCGTCCGCCTTGGGCCGCAGCACCGCGTCCATCCGCTCCGGGGTCAGGGAGGCCAGGGCGCCGTCGTCCAGCACGCCCGCCAGGTGCACGACCCCGGCGAGCCTGCGTCCTTCGAGCAGTGCCTGCACGGCGGTGCGGTCAGCCACGTCACAGGCGGCGACCTCGACCCGGGCGCCCAGCGCGGTCAGTTCCTCCCGCAGCCGCACCAGCTCCGGCGCCGCCTCGCCGCGCCGGCTGGTCAGCAGCAGTTCGTCCACCCCGTAACGGGTCACCAGGTGGCGGGAGAAGAGCCGTCCGAGCATGCCGCCCGCGCCGGTGACCAGCACCGGGGCGCCGGCGCCGAAGCGGGTGGCCGGCGCCCCGCTCTCGCCCCGGCCGGCCCGCACCCGGGTCAGCCGGGCGGCCCGCAGCGCGCCGCCGCGCACCACGGTCTGCGGTTCCGCGCAGGCCAGGACCCCGGCGAGCGCCTGGGCCGTGGCCGCGTCGCCGTCCGCGGCCCGTGCGTCGAGGTCGACCAGCACGATGCGTCCCGGATGGGCCAGCTGGGCGGCACGGGTCAGCCCCCACACCGCGGCCCCGGCCAGATCGGTGACGTCCTCGCCCTCGGGTGCGACCGCGCCCCGGGTCACGACGGCCAGCGTCGCGTCCGAGGAGGTGAAGCGCTCGTCCCCCGTCCAGGCCTGCAGCACCCCCAGCGCCCGTGCGGTGGCCCGGCGGACCGCGTCGGCCTCCACCGGCGCACCGTCCACCGCCGCGCCGTCCGCCGGGGCGCCCTTCGCCGGGGCGCCGGGGCTCTCCTCGCAGCGCAGCACCACGACCTGCGGCACGTCCGGCAGAGTGCCGTCGTCCGCGGCGTGCACGACGTCCTCCCAGCGGGCCCAGGCCGGCGGCTGCACACCGGCGGGCACCGTCACCGGCGTCCACTCCAGGGCGAACAGCGCCTCGTGGACCGCCGAGGGCGCCACCAGCTGCTCCTCGCCGACCGGCCGCGACAGCAGCGACCCCACGGTGGCCACCGGCAGGCCCGCCGGGTCCGTCAGGGTCAGCGACACCGTGTCCCGCTCCCCCGTCACCAGCCGGACCCGCACCGCCGAGGCACCGGCGGCGTGCAGCGCGACACCCGACCAGGCGAACGGCAGCAGCCTGCGCCCCCGCGACCCGCCGCCCTCGCCACCCGGGGCGTCCTGGTCGTTCTGGTCGTTCTGGCTCTCCTGTGCGGCGCCGTGCAGCAGGGCCACGTGCAGCGCCGCGTCCAGCAGCGCCGGGTGCACCCCGAAACGCTGCGCCTGGGCGTGTTCCTCCTGCGGCAGCTCGATGTCGGCGAACAGCTCCTCGCCGTCCCGCCAGGCCGCCTTCAGCCCCTGGAAGACGGGCCCGTAGACGTAGCCGTGGCTCCGCAGCACCTCGTACGCGTCCCGGACGTCGACCGGCGTGGCACCGGCCGGCGGCCACGGCGCCCCCGGCTGCTGCGGCGCGGCGGGTGCGGCGGGTGCGGTGGGGCTGACCGTGCCCTGCGCGTGCAGCAGCCAGGGCACGCTCTCGTGCCCCGGCTGCTGCGGACGCGAGTGGACAGTCAGCGTGCGGGCGCCGGACCCGTCGGGTCCGCCGAGGACGACCTGCACCTGGACGCCACCGTCCTGGGGCAGGATCAGCGGGGCCTGCAGGGTGAGTTCGTCGAGATACGTGCAGCCGACCTGGTCGGCGGCGTGCAGGGCCAGTTCGACGAACCCGGTACCGGGGAAGAGGACGCTGTCACCGACCACGTGGTCGGCCAGCCAGGGCTGCGTCCTGGGCGACAGACGCCCGCTCAGCAGCAGCCCGCCGCTGTCGGCCAGGGCGATCGTGGCGCCGAGCAGGGGGTGTTCGGCGCCATCCAGCCCGGCCGAGGCGAAATCGGCCCCGCCGACCTGCGCGTCGACCCAGTAACGGCGGCGCTGGAAGGCGTACGTGGGCAGGTCCACGCGCTCGGCGCCGTGTCCGGCGTAGAAGGCGTCCCAGTCCACGACTGCACCGGAGGCGAACAGCCCGCCCAGCGCGGTGAGCGTGGTGACGTCTTCGGGCCGGTCCTTGCGCAGCACCGGCAGGTAGGTCACCTCGTCGACGCCGTCGAGGACCTGGCGGGCCAGGCCTGTCAGGACGGCGTCGGGACCGCACTCGACGAAGCGGGTGACGCCCGCGCCGTGCAGGGTCTTCACCGCGTCGGCGAAGCGCACCGCCTGGCGGACGTGGCTGACCCAGTACTCGGGGTCGGTCAGCTCCTCGGCCGTGGCCAGGACGCCGCTCACGTTCGACACGACGGCCAGCTTCGGCTCCGTATACGTCAACGAGGCGGCCACTGTGCGGAACTCGTCGAGCATCGGCTCCATCAACGGGGAATGGAAGGCGTGCGAGACCCGCAGGCGGCTTACCCGGCGGCCCAGCGCACGGAAGTGCTCATCGATCATGTCGACGTCGGTCTCGGCGCCGGAGACCACCACGGAAGTAGGCCCGTTGACCGCAGCAATCCCCACCACACCGTCCAGCAACGGCAGGACCTCCTCCTCGGTGGCCTCCACCGCCAGCATCGCTCCCCCGGAAGGCAGCGCGTCCATCAAACGGCCCCGCGCCGCCACCAGCGTCGCCGCATCCTCCAACGACAGGACGCCGGCGACGTGGGCGGCGGTGATCTCACCGATGGAATGCCCGGCCACGAAGTCCGGCCGCACACCCCACGACTCGAGGAGACGGAACAGGGCGGTCTCTACGGCGAACAGGGCGGCCTGGGCGAACACGGTGCGGTTGAGGGCATCGGCGTCGTCACCGAACACCACCTCTTGCAGAGGGCGTTCGAGCTGTCCCTGCAGTGCTTCGCAGACGGCGTCGAAGGCGGCTGTGTACACCGGGAACGCCTCGTACAGCTCCCGGCCCATGGACAGGCGCTGGCTGCCCTGGCCGGTGAAGAGCACGGCGGTGCGGCCCGAGGAACGCGACCGGGTCACCGCGTCGTCGCCGAGCCCGGTGAGCGCGGCCAGGAGGTCCTCGCGGCTGCGGCCCACCACGACCGCCCGGTGTTCGAGGGCGGCACGTGAAGTGGCCAGGGAGAAGCCGATGTCGGCCGGGGTGAGGTGAGGGCGCTTTTCCATCCAGTGGGCCAGTTGTTCGGCCTGGGCGGGCAGCGCGTCGGCGCCGCGGGCGGAGATCACCCACGGCACGACGGATGAACCGGTGGCCGCGGTCTCGGTGTTGGCCGGGGCCGGGGTCTGGGCCGTCGCCTGTACCGGGGTCTGCACGGGGGTGGGCTCTTCGACGATGATGTGCGCGTTGGTGCCGCTGATGCCGAAGGAGGAGATACCGGCACGGCGCGGCCGGCCGTCCTTGAGCGCCGGCCACTCGCGGGCCTCCGTCAGCAGCTGGACCGCCCCGGCCTCCCAGTCCACGTTCGAACTGGGGGCGTCCACGTGCAGGGTCTTGGGCATCACGGCGTGCTGCATCGCCATGACGGCCTTGATGATGCCGCCCACGCCGGCGGCGGCCTGGGCGTGGCCGATGTTGGACTTGATGGAGCCCAGCCACAGCGGCCGGTCTTCGGGACGGTCCTGGCCGTAGGTGGCCAGCAACGCCTGGGCTTCGATGGGATCGCCCAGGGTGGTGCCGGTGCCGTGGGCCTCCACGAGGTCCACGTCGCCCGACGACAGCCCGGCGCCGGCCAGGGCCTGGCGGATGACGCGCTGCTGGGAGGGACCGTTGGGGGCGGTCATCCCGTTGCTGGCGCCGTCCTGGTTGACGGCGCTGGCACGGATGACGGCCAGGACGGGGTGGTTGTTGCGGCGGGCGTCGGACAGACGCTCCACCAGCAGCATGCCCGCGCCCTCGGCCCAGCCGACACCGTCGGCGGACTCGGCGAAGGACTTGCAGCGGCCGTCGGCCGCCAGACCGCGCTGGCGGCTGAACTCGATGAACATGCCGGGCGTCGACATCACGGCGACGCCGCCGGCCAGGGCCAGCGAGCACTCCCCCGAGCGCAGCGCCTGCACTGCCAGGTGCAGGGCGACCAGGGAGGAGGAGCAGGCGGTGTCGACGGTGACGGCCGGGCCCTCCAGGCCCAGGGTGTAGGAGACACGGCCCGTCACCAGGCTGCCTCCGCTGGTGGTGGCGGCTTCGTCACCGAGGCCGTAGTCGTGGTACATCACGCCGGCGAACACACCGGTCGCGCTGCCCTTGAGGACGCCGGGGTCGACCCCGGCACGCTCGAGGGTCTCCCACGCCGTCTCCAGCAGCAGGCGCTGCTGGGGGTCCATCACCAGGGCCTCGTTGGGGCTGATGTTGAAGAACCCGGGGTCGAAGTCGGCCGCGTCGTAAAGGAATCCGCCCTCACGTGCGTACGTCTTGCCGGCCCGTCCGGGCTCCGGGTCGAAGACGCCCGCGTCCCAGCCGCGGTCGCCGGGGAACTCCGAGACCGCGTCCACACCGTCCGCCACCAGCTGCCACAGGTCCTCGGGCGAGGTCACCCCGCCCGGGAAGCGGCACGCCATCCCCACGATCGCGATCGGGTCGTCGTCCTCGCCGCGCGCGACGGCGGCCACCGGGGCCGCCGTCGCCTGCTCGGCCCCGCCCAGTGCGGTGTCGACGTACTCGACGACCGCCTGTGCGCTGGGGTAGTCGAAGACGAGGGTGGCGGGCAGTCGCAGTCCGGTCGCCTCGTTGAGCCGGTTGCGCAGTTCGACGGCGGCCAGGGAGTCGAAGCCGAGGTCCTTGAAGGCCCGGTCCGGTTCCACCGCGTCGATCGACGTGTGCCCCAGCACTCCGGCGACCTCGCCGCGTACGACGTTCATGAGCTCGCGCAGCCGCTCGGCGGCGGTGAGCGGGGCCAGCCTCTGCTGCAGGGTCGAGCTGCCGGACCGGGCGCCGGCCGCCTGCCGGACGCGGGTCCTGACCAGGCCCTTGAGGAGGGCGGGCAGTTCCTCGCCCCGTGCGGCCAGTGCGGTGGTGTCGATCCGCAGCGGGATCAGCAGCGGCTGCCCGGGCCGGTCCACAGCACCATCCAGCAGACCCAGCGCCTCCTCGACGGGCAGGGCGGGCAGGCCCAGCCGCGCCATCCGCGTCTCCGCGTCCGCCTGCGAGGACACACCCCCCAGCCCCGTGTCATACGCCCACAGGCCCCAGGCCAGGGAGGTGGCGGGCAGGCCCAGGTGGTGGCGGTGGGCGGCCAGCGCGTCCAGGAACGTGTTGGCGGCCGCATAGTTGGCCTGCCCCGCCGCCAGCACCATGCCGCCCGCGGAGGAGAACAGCACGAACGCCGACAGCTCCAGGTGCGCGGTCAGCTCGTGCAGATGCCAGGCCGCGTCCGCCTTGGGCGCCAGCACCCGCTCCAGACGCTCCCGGTCCACGTCCTGCACCAGGGCGTTGTCCATCACACCGGCCGCATGCACCACACCCGACAGCGGGTACTGCGGGTCGATGCCGGCCAGGAGACGGGCCAGCGCACCACGGTCGGCCACATCACACGCGGCCACCCGCACCCGCGCCCCCAGTCCTTCCAGCTCCGCCACCAGGTCACTTGCACCGGCCGCCTCAAGGCCGCGCCGGCTGGTCAGCAGCAGATCCTGCACCCCCCGCTCACGCACCAGATGCCGGGCCACCAACGCACCCAGACCCCCGGTACCACCGGTCACCAGCACCGTCCCCGAACCCCACCCCACACCCGACACACCAACCGCATCCGGTACGTCCGCCGTGTCGATCGTGTCCGGGAGGAGTGGTTCCTTTGGAGCCAGAGCACGTACCAGCCGGGGCAGCAGCACCCGGCTTGCGCGGACCGCCAGTTCGCTCTCCCCCGCCTGCACGGCGGCAGACGCGACAGCGACGTCCGCACCGGCGTCGAGGTCGACGACGGTGAAGCGGCCCGGGTTCTCGGCAGCCGCGGCCCGCAGCACACCCCACACACCCGCCACCGCCACATCAACATCGGCAGCAGTAACAGCAGCGTCAGCAGTACCGGTGCTGGTGTCGGTGGGGATGCTGACCGCGTTGCGGGTCACCACCACCAGCCGCGAGGAACCCGCACGCGAATCGTCCAGCCACTGCCGCACCCGCTCCAGCACGGCACCGGTCACCGACCGGGTCCGCTCCAAAACCGAGCCCTCCGTGCGCGGCACCTCCCACACCACAACAGGCGGCAGACCCTGCGCATCCTGCACGTCGTCCCACAGCGGCAGGGGCAGGGGGTCAGCTGCGGTGGTGGCTGCCGGAGTCCAGTCCACCTGCCACAACGACCGTTCCAGTGCCGCGTCGGACGACTCCAACTGGCCTGCGGATACGGGCCGTCCGACCACCGAGCCGACCGACAGCACCGGACGGCCCTCCGCGTCGGCGACGTTCAGACTGAGGTTGTTGTCGGCTGCCGATCCACTCTGGGCGATGTGGACGCGCAGGTTGGTGGCGCCGGTGGCCTGGAGCTGGACCTGGTTCCACACGAACGGCAGGACGGGTTCACCGTCGCGCTCACCGCTGTCATCGACCAGCGCGGCATGCATGGCCGCATCCAAAAGCGCCGGGTGCAGGCCGAACTGCCGGGCCTGGTCATGTTCTTCCTGGGGAAGTTCGACCTCGGCGAACACCTCGTCACCACGCCGCCAGGCCGCTTTCAAGCCCTGGAAGACGGGACCGTAGGCATACCCCTGACGCAGCAGCATCACGTAGGCGTCCGCGACCTCCACCCGCCGGGCACCGGCCGGCGGCCACACCGCCAGATCCTCACCCGCCACCACCGCGCCCGCATCGTTGTGGACGGTGCCCTGCGCATGCAGCAGCCACGGCGCGGCCTGCAGATCCTGCTCCCGCTGCGGACGCGAATGCACCGTCAGCGTCCGCGCACCCAACTCATCGGCACCGCCGACCGCCACCTGGATCTGCACACCCCCGCCCCGCGGCAGGACCAGCGGCGCCTGGAGCGTCAACTCCTCCAACACCCCACACCCCACCTGCTCACCCGCATACAACGCCAACTCCACAAACCCCGTACCGGGCAGCAGGACGCTGCCCAGGACGTCGTGGTCGGCGATCCACGGGTGGGTGTCCAGAGCCAGCCGGCCGGTCAGCAGCACGCCGTCCGTGTCGGCGAGGCTGACGGCTGCGCCCAGGAGGGGGTGCCCGGCGGCCTGCAGACCGGCGGCCGAGATACCGACGGTCTCGCCTCCGTACCAGGAGTCCGCCATGTACTCGCGCGTTCCCAGCCAGTAGCGTTCGCGCTGGAAGGCGTACGTCGGCAACTCCACGCGGGTGGCGCCGTGTCCGGCGTAGAAGGCGTCCCAGTCCACGACTGCACCGGAGGCGAACAGCCCACCGAGCGCGGTCAGTACGGTGACGTCCTCGGGCCGGTCCTTGCGCAGCACCGGCAGGTAGGTCACCTCGTCGACGCCGTCAAGGACCTGGCGGGCCAGGCCCGTCAGCACGGCATCGGGACCGCACTCCACGAACCGGGTCACGCCCGCACCGTGCAGGGTCTTCACCGCGTCGGCGAAGCGCACCGCCTCACGCACGTGACCGACCCAGTACTCGGGGTCGGTCAACTGCCCGGCCGTCGCCAGGACGCCGCTCACGTTCGACACGACGGCCAGCTTCGGCTCCGCATACGTCAACGAGGCCGCCACCGTGCGGAACTCATCGAGCATCGGCTCCATCAACGGGGAGTGGAAGGCGTGCGAGACCCGCAGGCGGCTCACCCGGCGGCCCAGCGCACGGAAGTGCTCATCGATCATGTCGACGTCGGTCTCGGCGCCGGAGACCACCACGGAGGTGGGACCGTTGACCGCGGCGATCCCCAACACACCGTCCAGCAGCGGCAGGACCTCCTCCTCGGTGGCCTCCACCGCCAGCATCGCTCCCCCGGAAGGCAGCGCGTCCATCAAACGGCCCCGCGCCGCCACCAGCGCAGCCGCATCCTCCAGCGACAGAACCCCTGCCACATGCGCGGCGGTGATCTCACCGATGGAGTGCCCGGCCACGAAGTCCGGCCGCACCCCCCACGACTCCAGCAGACGGAACAGCGCCGTCTCCACGGCGAACAGGGCGGCCTGGGCGAACACGGTGCGGTTGAGGGCATCGGCGTCGTCACCGAACACCACCTCCCGCAGCGGGCGTTCCAGCCGGCCCTGCAGCGCTTCGCAGACGGCGTCGAAGGCGGATGCGTACACCGGGAACGCCTCGTACAGCTCGCGGCCCATGGACAGGCGCTGGCTGCCCTGGCCGGTGAAGAGGACGGCGGTGCGGCCCGAGGTCCGTGCGCGTACCGGCGTCCCGGTCGAGGCGGTGAGCGCGGCCAGCAGCTCTTTGCGGCTGCGGCCCACCACCACCGCCCGGTGCTCCAGCACGGCCCGCGAGGACACGAGGGAGAAGCCGATGTCGGCGGGGGCCAGACCGGGATGGTCCCTCACCCACTGCGCCAGGCGCTCGGCCTGCGCGGGCAGCGCGTCGGCGCCGCGGGCGGAGATCACCCACGGCACGGCCGGTGAACCGGTCGCCGGGGTTTGGGCGTCGGCCGGGGCCGGCGCCGGGGGTGCGGTCGGGGGTTCTTCGACGATGACGTGGGCGTTGGTGCCGGAGAGGCCGAAGGAGGAGATGCCCGCGCGGCGCGGGCGGCCGTCCTGCGGGGCGGGCCATGTGCGGGGTTCGGTGAGGAGCTCCACCGCTCCGGCGTCCCAGTCGACGTTCGGGGTGGGGGCGTCCACGTGCAGGGTCTTGGGCATCGTGGCGTGCTGCATCGCCATGACCATCTTGATGATGCCGGCGACGCCGGCGGCGGCCTGGGTGTGGCCCATGTTGGATTTGATGGAGCCCAGCCACAGGGGCCGGTCTTCGGGGCGGTCCTGGCCGTAGGTGGCCAGCAGGGCCTGGGCTTCGATGGGGTCGCCCAGGGTGGTGCCGGTGCCGTGGGCCTCGACCAGGTCGACCTGGTCGGGGGTGAGCTGGGCGCTGGCCAGGGCTTGTTTGATGACGCGTTGCTGGGAGGGGCCGTTGGGGGCGGTGAGGCCGTTGGAGGCGCCGTCCTGGTTGATGGCACTGCCGCGGACGATGGCCAGGACGGGGTGGTTGTTGCGGCGGGCGTCGGACAGGCGCTCCACCAGGAGCATGCCGACGCCTTCGCCCCAGCCGGTGCCGTCGGTGGAGGCGGCGAAGGAGCGGCAGCGGCCGTCCTTGGCCAGGCCGCGCTGGCGGCTGAACTCCACGAAGACCTCCGGGGTGGCCATCACGGCGACGCCGCCGGCCAGGGCCAGGGAGCATTCCCCGGACCGCAGGGCCTGGGCGGCCAGGTGCAGGGCGACCAGGGAAGAGGAGCAGGCGGTGTCGACGGTGACCGCGGGGCCCTCCAGGCCGAAGACGTAGGAGACGCGTCCGGAGGCGATGGCGCCGGTGCTGTTGTTGGCCGCGTAGTCGTGGTACATCATTCCGGCGAAGACGCCGGTGCGGCTGCCCTTGAGGGTGAGGGGGTCAATGCCGGCGCGTTCGAACGTCTCCCAGGAGGTCTCCAGCAGCAGGCGCTGCTGGGGGTCCATGACCAGGGCCTCGTTGGGGCTGATGTTGAAGAAGGCGGGGTCGAAGCGGTCCGCGTCGTGGAGGAAGCCGCCTTCGTGTGTGTAGGTGGTGTTGGGGCGTTCGGCGCTGGGGTCGTAGACCTGCTCGAGGTCCCAGCCGCGGTTGTCGGGGAAGGGGGACACGGCGTCCACCCCTTCGGCGACCAGGCGCCACAGGTCCTCGGGGGAGGCCACCGCGCCGGGGTAGCGGCAGGCCATGGCGACGATCGCGATCGGTTCGTCGTCCGAGGCCAGGACGGGGGCCACGGAGGCCAGGACGTCCTGGGTGTCGCCGACCTGCTGCAGCAGGTGGGCGGCGAGGGCTTCCGGTGTGGGGTAGTCGAAGACCAGGGTGGCCGGCAGGCGCATGCCGACGGCTTCGCCGAGGGAGTTGCGGAACTCCACCGCGGTCAGGGAGTCGAATCCGAGGTCCTGGAAGGCCCGGCCGGGCTCGATGGCGTGGGCGCCGGCGTGGCCGAGGATCAGGGCGGCCCGGCCGGAGACCAGTTCGAGCAGGGCGCTGTGGCGTTCGTCCGGTGCGAGCTGGGCCAGGCGGCGGCGCAGTGCGCTCGGCTCGCCGGCCGCACCGGCCGGGCTGCGGCGGCGGCTTGACGGGACGAGGGCGCGGAAGACGGTGGGCAGGCGTTCGCCCTGGGCGCGCAGGGCGGGCAGGTCGAGGCCGGCGGGCACCAGGAGCGGTTCGGGTGTGGTGCGGGCCGCGTCGAAGAGGGCGAGGCCTTGCGCGGCGCTCAGTGCGTGCATGCCGGTCTGGGAGATGCGCGAGAGGTCGGTGCCGGCGAGGGTGTCGGCCATGCCGCCGTTGTCCTCCCACAGGCCCCAGGCGAGGGACTGGGCGGCCAGTCCGCCGACTCGGCGGTGGGCGGCGAGGGCGTCGAGGAAGGCGTTGGCGGCGGCGTAGTTGCCCTGGCCGGGGGCGCCCAGGACGCCGGCGGCCGAGGAGAACACGACGAACATCGACAGGTCCATGCCGGCGGTCAGCTCGTGCAGGTGCAGGGCCGCGTCCACCTTGGGGCGCAGGACGTGATCGAGGCGTTCGGGGGTCAGTGAGCCGATCACCCCGTCGTCCAGGACGCCGGCGGTGTGCACCACGCCGCTGAGTGTCACGCCCTCCAGCAGTGCGGCCAGGGCCGCGCGGTCGGCCACGTCGCACGCTTGCAGGTCGACCTCGGCGCCCAGTGCGGACAGTTGGTCGCACAGTTCGGCGGCGCCGGGGGCGGACCTGCCGCTGCGGCTGGTCAGCAGCAGGCTGCGTACGCCGTGTTCGCGCACCAGGTGATGGGCGAACAGGGTGCCCAGGGCGCCGGTGGCGCCGGTGATCAGGACGGTGCCCGGAGCGGGGGCGGGGGCGGCCCGGCTGCCGTCGTCGTCGGGGGTGGCGGCCGGGACGGCGGCCCGGGTCAGGCGGGCGGCGTGCGTGACGCCCCGGCGTACGGTGAGCTGGGGTTCGTCCGCGGTCACGGCGGACGCGACGAGCGCGTCGAGCGCGTCGAGATCAGGCACCTCGTCGGCGTCGAGCAGGACGATGCGGTCGGGGTTCTCCGACTGGGCGGCGCGCACCAGTCCGCCGACGGACGCCGCGGCGAGGTCGGTGACGTCCTCGCCGGGCAGCGCGACGGCGCCTTGGGTGAGGACCAGCAGGCGGGCCTCGGCGAAACGCTCCTGGGCGGCCCAGGCCTGCAGGACCGCCAGGGCCCGGTGGGTGGCCGCCCGTACCGCACCGGCGGTGGCGGTGACAGGGGCAGGAGCAGGGGCAGGGGTGGTGGTCCCGGCAGGGGTGGTGGTCCCGGCAGCGGCGGCGGTTCCGGCAGTGGTGACGGGGTCGGCAGTGGCGGTGGTGGTGGTGTCGGCGGTGGTGGTGTCGCAGCGCCATACGATGACGTCCGGTACGGCCGTCATCGTGTCGGCGTCGGCGATGTCCTCCCACAGCCGCCAGGCGACGGGGGGCGCCGGCGCGGCGGCCGGCAGTGCGGGCCACTCCAGCCGGAACAGGGAGTCGCGGGGCCCGGAGGCGGCCGCGGCCAGCTGCTGGGCCGAGATGGGCCGCAGCACCAGGGACTCGACGGTGGCGACCGGGCGGGCCTGCGCGTCGCTGAGCTCGAGTGTCACCGCGCCCGCCCCGGAGCCCGTGGCGGCCAGCCGCACGCGTACGTCGGACGCGCCCTCGGCGTGCAGGGTGACCGACGACCAGGCGAAGGGAAGCGCGCCCTGCTCCGCGATGGCGCCGGTGAACACGGCGGCGTGCAGGCAGGCGTCCAGCACCGCGGGGTGCAGCGCGAACCGTTCGGCCCCCACCCGGGCCTGCTCGGGAAGGGAGACCTCGGCGTACACCTCGGTGCCGTCCGCGGACTTCCACACGCAACGCAGGCCCCGAAAGACCGGACCGTAGGCCATACCGGCCTCGGCGAAGCCGTCGTAGAGCCCGTCGAGGTCGACGGGCACCGCACCGGCCGGCGGCCACTGGACGGCGCCCGCCTCCTCGCTGCCGGCGCCGGTACCGGGGGCGCCGGGGGCCAGGACACCGGTGGCGTGCCGCGTCCAGGGCAGGTCGCCCGCCGCCGGGTCCTGGCGGCGGGAGTAGACGGTGACGGTGCGGGTGCCGCCGTCCTGGGCGGCGCCGACCGCCACCTGGACCTGTACGCCGCCGTGCTCGGGAAGCACCAGTGGTGCCTGCAGGGTCAGTTCCTCGACCACGTCGCAGCCCACCTGGTCGCCCGCGCGGATGACCAGTTCCATGAAGCCGGTGCCGGGGAAGAGGACGGTGTCGCCGACGACGTGGTCGGCGAGCCAGGGCTGGGTGTCGGTGGACAGCCGTCCGGTGAGGACCACGCCGTCGCTGTCGGCGAGGGTGATCGTGGCGCCGAGCAGGGGGTGTTCGGCGGTGTCGAGTCCGGCCGAGGCGACGTCGGCGGCAGCGAGGTGGGCGTCGATCCAGTACCGCTCACGCTGGAAGGCGTACGTGGGCAGGTCCACGCGGGTGACCGTGTGTCCGGCGTAGAAGGCGTCCCAGTCCACGGCTGCGCCGGAGGCGAAGATGTGGCCGAGCGCGGTGAGCGCGGTGACGTCCTCGGGCCGGTCCTTGCGCAGCACCGGGGCGAAGGTGATCTCGCCGGTGGTGTCGAGGATCCGGCGCGCCAGGCCTGTCAGCACCGCGTCGGGGCCGCACTCGATGAAGCGGGTGACGCCCGCGCCGTGCAGGGCCTTGACCCCGTCGGCGAAGCGCACCGCCTCACGCACGTGACCAACCCAGTACTCGGGGTCGGTCAACTGCCCGGCCGTCGCCAGAGCACCCGTCACGTTCGACACGACGGCCAGCTTCGGCTCCGTATACGTCAACGAGGCGGCCACCGTGCGGAACTCGTCGAGCATCGGCTCCATCAGCGGCGAGTGGAAGGCGTGCGAGACCCGCAGGCGGCTTACCCGGCGGCCCAGCGCACGGAAGTGCTCATCGATCATGTCGACGTCGGTCTCGGCGCCGGAAACCACCACGGAAGTAGGCCCGTTGACCGCAGCAATCCCCACCACACCGTCCAGCAGCGGCAGGACCTCCTCCTCGGTGGCCTCCACCGCCAGCATCGCTCCGCCAGAGGGCAGCGCGTCCATCAAACGGCCCCGCGCCGCAACCAGCGCAGCCGCATCCTCCAACGACAGAACCCCCGCCACATGCGCGGCGGTGATCTCACCGATGGAATGCCCGGCCACGAAGTCCGGCCGCACACCCCACGACTCCAGCAGACGGAACAGCGCCGTCTCTACGGCGAAGAGGGCGGCCTGGGCGAACACGGTGCGGTTGAGGGCATCGGCGTCGTCACCGAACACCACCTCTTGCAGAGGGCGTTCCAGCTGTCCCTGCAGTGCTTCGCAGACGGCGTCGAAAGCAGATGCGTACACCGGGAACGCCTCGTACAACTCCCGGCCCATGGACAGACGCTGGCTTCCCTGGCCGGTGAAGAGCACGGCGCTCAGGCCGTCGGAGGCCGGCGCCTGCTGCACGCTCGCGGCCGGCTCCCCCGCCGCCAGCGCGGACAGGCCCGCCAGCAGGTCTTCGCGGCTGCGGCCCACCACGACGGCCCGGTGTTCGAGGGCGGCGCGGCTGGTGGCCAGGGAGAAGCCGACGTCGGCCGGGGTGAGGGTGTCCTGGTGGTCGAGGTGGGTGTGGAGGCGGGCGGCCTGGGCCCGCAGGCCGTCGGCGTGGTGGCCCGAGAGGGGCCACAGCACCGGTACGGATGTGGTGCTCCGGGCGGGGGTGCCGCTGTGGCCGGTGTCGGGGTCGGTGTCCTCGGGGAGGGGGGCGGGGGCCTGTTCCAGGATGAGGTGGGCGTTGGTGCCGGAGACGCCGAAGGAGGAGATGCCCGCGCGGCGCGGGTGTTCGTTCTCGGGCCAGTCGACGGGCTCGGTGAGCAGGCGTACGTTGCCCGCGTTCCAGTCGATGTGGGTGGAGGGCTCGTCCACGTGCAGGGTGCGGGGCATCCGGCCGTGGCGCATGGCCATGACCATCTTGATGATGCCGCCCACGCCGGCGGCGGCCTGGGCGTGGCCGATGTTGGATTTGATGGAGCCCAGCCACAGGGGCCGGTCGGCGGGGCGGTCCTGGCCGTAGGTGGCAAGGAGGGCCTGGGCCTCGATGGGGTCGCCCAGGGTGGTGCCGGTGCCGTGGCCCTCGACGACGTCGATCTGGGAGGGGGGCAGTTGGGCGGCGGCCAGGGCCTGGCGGATGACGCGTTGCTGGGAGGGGCCGTTGGGGGCGGTGAGGCCGTTGGAGGCGCCGTCCTGGTTGATGGCGCTGCCGCGGATGACCGCGAGGACGGGGTGGTTGTTGCGGTGGGCGTCGGAGAGGCGCTCGACCAGCAGCAGGCCGGCGCCTTCGGACCAGCCGGTGCCGTCGGCGGCCTCGGCGAAGGCCTTGCAGCGGCCGTCGGGGGCCAGGCCGCGCTGTTTGCTGAAGGCGATGAAGGGTGAGGGGGTGGACATCACCATGACGCCGCCGGCCAGGGCCAGGGAGCATTCGCCCTGGCGTACGGCCTGGGCGGCCAGGTGCAGGGCGACCAGGGAGGAGGAGCAGGCGGTGTCGACGGTCAGGGCGGGGCCTTCGAGGCCCAGGGCGTAGGAGATGCGGCCGGAGATGACGGCGGCGGAGCCGGCGGTGGTCATGTAGGCCTCGGCGAGTTCGGGTGCCGAGTCCAGGAGGGACTGGTAGTCCTGGATGCCGGAGCCGGCGAAGACTCCCACCCGGCTGCCGCGCAGTGAGGAGGGGTCGATGCCGGCGCGTTCGAAGGCCTCCCAGGCGACTTCCAGCATGAGGCGCTGCTGGGGGTCCATGGCCTGGGCTTCGCGGGGGCTGATGCCGAAGAAGGCGGGGTCGAAGTGGCCGGCGTCGTGGACGAAGCCGCCTTCTTGGACGTAGCTGGTGCCCGCGCGGTCGCCGTCCTGGTCGAAGAGGCGGCCGATGTCCCAGCCGCGGTCGGCGGGGAAGGGCGAGATGGCGTCGCGTCCTTCGTCGACCAGGTGCCACAGGTCCTCGGGAGTGGTGACGCCGCCGGGGTAGCGGCAGCTCATGGCGACGATCGCGACCGGTTCCAGTTCCTGGCTCTCGGCTTCCTGCAGGCGGCGCCGGGTCTGGTGGAGGTCGGCCGTGACGCGCTTGAGATAGTCGAGGAGCTTCTCGTCGTTCGCCATCTCAGTCTCTCCGAGTCCTGTAATTCGAAAGCCCGGTCTGGTGAGCCGGGAGGGCTGGTCGTACGGGGCCGGGAAGGCTTGTCACGTGCCTGTGCCTGTGCGCGTACGCAGGTGCGGGTGTGCAGGTGCAGGGGTGGAACTGGTCGAACTGGTGGCGCTGGTGGAGCCGGTGGCGCTGGTGGCAGGGGGGCCGGGGCCGCGGGGGCGGTGCGGGGGTCCGGGTTCCTGCGGGCGACCGCGGCCCCGCCCTGCGGTGGCCGGGCGAAGGCGGGGACGCGAGGGGGGCGGACGGGTGGGTGGGGGTCAGGTGAGGCCGAGTTCCTTGTCGATGAAGTCGAAGACGTCGTCGGCCGATGCCGTCTGCAGTTTCTGGCCGACGCTGGAGGCCGCGTCGCTCTCGGTGTTCACGATGTCGGTCAGGCGTGCGGTCAGGCTCTGCAGCCGGGCGACGAGCCGGTCGGCCTCGATCTCCTGCGGGTCCAGGCCGGCGGCCGCCGCCTCCAGCCGTTCCAGCTGGGCCAGCAGCGGCAGGGGGCCGGGGGCGGTGTCCGGGGCCAGCTCCGTGAGCAGGAACTGTGCGAGCGCGGCCGGGCTGGCGTAGTCGAAGACCATGGTGCTGGGGAGTTTCCTGCCGGTGGCGGTGCTCAGGCGTCCCCGCAGGTCGACGGCCGACACGGAGTCGAAGCCGAGGTCGTCGAAGGCCCGTTTGAGGTCCAGGGCGGCGGGGTCGTCGTATCCGAGCAGGGCCGCGGTGTGGGAGCGCACGAGGTCCTGCACGGTGCGGCTCTGCTCGGCCTGGGGCAGGCCGGCCAGCTGTGCCGCGAGCTGGGGTGCGGTGGAGGCGTCCGGCTGCGGGCCGCTGTCTGCGGCCAGGGCCGCCCGGACGTCGGGGATGTCCGCGATCAGGGGGCGGGGCCGGGCCAGTGTGTAGGCGGGGACGAAGCGTGACCAGTCGAAGTCGGCCACCACGAGATGGCTCTGTCCCTGCTCAAGGGCCTGTTCCAGGGCGTTGACGGCGGTGGCGGGTGCCATCGCCGGTGCGCCCATGCGGCGCATGAGCGCGCTGAGTTCGGCATCGACCATGCCGCCCTCCCACGATCCCCAGGCCACGCAGGTCGCGGTGCGCCCGCGGGCCTGGCGCCGGTGGGCGAGGCCGTCCAGGAAGGCGTTGGCGCTGCCGTAGGCGGCCTGGCCGCCGCTGCCCCAGACGGCGGAGCCGGAGGAGAACAGGACGAACGCGTCCAGTGGGCGGTCCGCCAGCAGGTCGTCCAGGTGCAGTGCGCCCAGGATCTTCGCCCGGCCGACCTCGGCGAACTCCTCCAGGTCCAGTTCGGGCAGGGAGGCGATGCGCTGCGGCAGGCCGGCCGCGTGGACGACCGCCCGCAGCGGCGGGTCCTTGGGCAGTGAGTCCAGCAGGGCGGCCAGCGCGTCCCGGTCGGCGACGTCGCAGGCGGCGACCGTGACCTGGACGCCCTGCCCTTCGAGTTCCTCCTTCAGCGCCGCGGCGCCCTGCGCGGCGGGGCCGCGGCGGCTGGTGAGGACCAGGTGCCGGGCGCCGTTGCGGGCGAACAGGCGGGCCACGTGGGCGCCGAGCCCGCCGGTGCCGCCGGTGATCAGGACCGTGCCGCCCGCCGCGACAGCCTGAGCCTGCCCCGCACCGGCGGCGGCCGGTACGGCGGGCCGCGTCACGGGCCCGGCGTCGGACACGGGGGCGGGGGCGGCGTCGGACGCGGGGGCGCGGTGGTGCGGCAGGCTGCCGGGGGCCGGGGCGGCGGTGAGCGGGGAGCGGACCATGCGGCGTGCGAACACGCCGTCGGGGCGGACGGCGAGCTGGTCCTCGTCCGCCTCGGCGCGCAGGACCGCGCCGAGGTGGCGTGCCGTCTGTGCGTCGGGGGCGGCGGGGATGTCGATCATGCCGCCGAAGCTCTGCGGCTGGTCCAGGGCCAGGCTCGCGCCCAGTCCCCACAGGGCCGCCTGGTGGGGGCTGAGGAGTTCCGCGGAGTCGTGCACCGCGACCGCGCCGCTGGTGACACACCACAGCGGTGCGGTGGCCTCGGCGTCCTGCAGTGCCTGGGCCAGGACCACGGTCGCGGCGCCTCCCCTGGTGAGCGCCGGGTACTGCGGGTGGGGGCGGTCGTCCAGGCCCAGCAGCGACAGGATCCGCACGGGAGCAGTATCGGCAAGGACGGTACGCAGGCTTGCGGCCAGCTCCGCACGGTCGGGGTCGGTGACCTCCAGCGACACGAGTTGCGCCTCGGTGGCCAGGGCGTCGCTCAGGCGCGCGAGCGTGTCGTTCGCCGCGGCCGGGGGCCGGACGAGGAGCCAGGTCGGCGCCGGGGCGCCGGCCGCGGCGGGAGTGGCCGGGGCGGGGGCCGGTGTCCAGGTCACCTGGTAGCGCCAGGAGTCGAGCAGGGCGTTCTCCTGGCGGCGGTGGCGCCAGGCGGCCAGCGCGGGCACGACGGCACCCAGGTGCGCTGTGGGCACGTCCAGTTCTTCGGCCAGCAGCAGGCTGTCGCCGCGCTCCACGGCGTTCCAGAAGTCGGCGTCCAGCGTGCTTGACGCTGCGGTGCCGTCGGCGGGACCGGCCGCGTGGGCGGAGGAATCACCCTGTGCGGCGGACATGCTGTCGGTCGACCAGTAGCGGCGGCGCTGGAAGGCGTACGTGGGCAGGTCCACGCGCTCAGCGCCGTGTCCGGCGTAGAAGGCGTCCCAGTCCACGGTGGCACCGGAGGCGAACAGCCCGCCCAGCGCGGTCAGTACGGTGACGTCCTCGGGCCGGTCCTTGCGCAGCACCGGGGCGTAGGTGATCTCGTCGACGCCGTCGAGAATCTGGCGGGCCAGGCCCGTCAGTACGGCGTCGGGGCCGCACTCGATGAAGCGGGTGACGCCCTGGCCTTGCAGGGTCTTGATCCCGTCGGCGAAGCGCACCGCCTCACGCACATGACTGACCCAGTACTCGGGGTCAGTCAGCTGCCCGGCCGTGGCCAGAGCACCCGTCACGTTCGACACGACGGTCAGCTTCGGCTGCGCATACGTCAACGAGGCGGCCACTGTGCGGAACTCGTCGAGCATCGGCTCCATCAGCGGGGAGTGGAAGGCGTGCGAGACCCGCAGGCGGCTCACCCGGCGGCCCAGCGCACGGAAGTGCTCATCAACCGTCTTCACGTCGGCTTCGGCGCCGGAGACCACCACAGAAGTGGGACCGTTGACCGCGGCGATCCCCACCACACCGTTCAGCAGCGGCAGGACTTCGTCCTCGGTGGCCTCGACGGCGAGCATCGCTCCCCCGGAGGGCAGCGCGTCCATCAGCCGGCCCCGCGCCGCCACCAGCGTCGCCGCATCCTCCAGCGACAGGACGCCGGCGACGTGGGCGGCGGTGATCTCACCGATGGAATGCCCGGCCACGAAGTCCGGGCGCACACCCCACGACTCGAGCAGACGGAACAGGGCGGTTTCCACGGCGAACAGGGCGGCCTGAGCGAACACGGTGCGGTTGAGGGCATCGGCGTCGTCACCGAACACCGCCCCCCGCAACGGCCGCTCCAGCCGGCCCTGCAACGCTTCGCACACCGCGTCGAAGGCAGATGCGTACACCGGGAACGCCTCATACAACTCCCCTCCCATGGACAGGCGCTGGCTGCCCTGGCCGGTGAACAGCACGGCGCTCAGGCCGTCGGAGGCCGGCGCCTGCTGCACGCTCGCGGCCGGCTCCCCCGCCGTCAGCGCGGACAGGCCCGCCAGCAGGTCTTCGCGGCTGCGGCCCACCACGACGGCCCGGTGTTCGAGGGCGGCGCGGGTGGTGGCCAGGGAGAAGCCGATGTCGGCCGGGGTGAGGTGAGGGCGCTTTTCCATCCAGCGGGCCAGCTGCTCGGCCTGGGCGGGCAGTGCGCCGGCGCCGCGCGCGGAGATCACCCACGGCACCGCCGGTGAGCCGGTCGCCGGGGTTTCGGCGTCGGCCGGGGCCGGGACGGTGGTCGCGGTGGTTTCGGTGGTCTCGGTGGGGGGTTGCGCCGGTGGCGGTTCCTCGATGATGACGTGGGCGTTGGTGCCGGAGAGGCCGAAGGAGGAGATGCCGGCGCGCTTGAGGTGGCCGGTGTCGGGCCAGGCGGTCTGTTCGGTGAGCAGGCGGATGTTGCCCGCGCTCCAGTCGACGTTGGAGCTGGGTGCGTCCACGTGCAGGGTCTGGGGCAGGACGTCGTGGCGCATGGCCATGACCATCTTGATGATGCCGCTGACGCCGGCGGCGGCCTGGGCGTGGCCGATGTTGGATTTGATGGAGCCCAGCCACAGGGGCCGGTCTTCGGGGCGGTCCTGGCCGTAGGTGGCCAGGAGTGCCTGGGCTTCGATGGGGTCGCCCAGGGTGGTGCCGGTGCCGTGGGCCTCGACGGCGTCGATCTGGTCGGCGGCGAGCTGGGCGGCGGCCAGGGCCTGGCGGATGACGCGTTGCTGGGAGGGGCCGTTAGGGGCGGTGAGGCCGTTGGAGGCGCCGTCGGAGTTGACGGCGCTGCCGCGCACGACGGCCAGGACGGGGTGGTTGTTGCGGCGGGCGTCGGACAGGCGCTCCACCAGCAGCATGCCGATGCCCTCGCCCCAGCCGGTGCCGTCGGCGGCCTCGGCGAAGGCCTTGCAGCGGCCGTCGGGGGCCAGGCCGCGGTCCTGGCTGAAGCCGACGAAGGAGACGGGGGTGGACATGACGGTGACGCCGCCGGCCAGGGCCAGGGAGCAGTCTCCGGCGCGCAGGGCCTGGATGGCCCAGTGCAGGGCGACCAGGGAGGAGGAGCAGGCGGTGTCGACGGTGACGGCCGGGCCCTCCAGGCCCAGGGTGTAGGCGATGCGGCCGGAGGCGACGCTGGCCAGGGCGCCGGTGCCGCTGTCGGCGGAGTAGTCGTGGTAGACGACGCCGGCGAAGACGCCGGTGCGGCTGCCCTTGAGGGACAGCGGGTCGATGCCGGCGCGTTCGAAGGCTTCCCAGGCCGTTTCCAGCAGCAGGCGCTGCTGGGGGTCGGTCTCGCGGGCCTCACGGGGGCTGATCTTGAAGAAGTCGGCGTCGAACTGTCCGGCGTCGTGCAGGAAGCCGCCTTCGCGGCAGTAGGTCTTGCCGGGGGTGGCGGGGGTGGGGTCGTAGAGGTCGGTGACGTCCCAGCCCCGGTCGGTGGGGAAGGGGGAGATGCCGTCGCCGCCCGAGGACACGAGGTCCCACAGGTCTTCCGGTGAGGCGATGTTGCCGGGATAGCGGCAGCTCATGGCCACGATCGCGATCGGTTCGTGCTGCCTGGCCTCCGCGTCGCGCAGGCGCCGCTTGGTCTGCTGGAGGTCCGACGTGGCACGCCTGAGGTATTCGCGCAGCTTCTCGTCGTTGCCCATCTGGCCCTCTGCCCCTCGCTCGGTGCTGCTCGTACGGTTTCGTGGACGGGACGCGGCCGGGCTATGCGATGCCCAGCTCGCTGTCGAGGACGTCGAAGAGTTCCTCGTCGGTGGCGGATGTGTAGCCGGCCCCGGACTCGGGGGGTGCGGTGTCCTGGCGTGCGTCGTGCCAGGTGCGCAGGAGGGCTTCGAGGCGGCTGGTGATGCGTTCTTGGTCGCCGGGTGCGCTCTGGGCGCTCAGGGGGCCCAGCAGGGCTTCGATCCGGTCGATCTCGCCGAGTGCTTGCCGGGCCGCCGACTCGTCCTCCTCGGGCAGGACCAGGGCGTCGATGTGGTCGGCGGCGGCCCGGGAGTTGGGGTGGTCGAAGACCAGGGTGGCCGGCAGGGTCAGGCCGGTGGTGCGCTCCAGGCGCCGACGCAGTTCCACGGCGGCCAGCGAGTCGAAGCCCAGGTCCTTGAAGGCGCGGTCGGCTTCCACCGCGCCGGCCGAGGGGTGGCCCAGGACCGCGGCGACCTGTGCGCGGACCAGGTCCAGGAGCCGGCGGCCGCGTTCGGGGGCGGTAAGGGTGAGCAGGTGCCTGCGCAGCTGCCGGCCGGTGTCGGCGGTGGCGCGGGTGGCAGGGGTGGTGCGGGGGATGCGTACGAGGGCGCGCAGCACGGCGGGCAGGTCGTCGCCGCGGGCGTACAGGGCGCCCCGGTCCAGGCGCAGCGGCACCACCACACCCTCACCGCTGCCACTGTCACTGCCACTCCCGGTGCCGGTTGTGGTGGCGGTGCCGGTTGTGGTCAGGGCGTGGTCGAACAGGGCGAGTCCTTCGCCGGTGTCCAGGTAGGGGGTGCCCAGTTCGGCGGCCCGCCGACGCTGGGCGGCGTCCGGGGCGTCCTCGTGCGTGGCCCAGGGTCCGTACGCCAGGGAGAGCGCCGGCAGGCCCTGGGCGCGGCGGTGGCGGGCGAGTGCGTCCAGGAAGGTGGCGGCGGCGGCCTGGTTGGCCTGGCCGGCGCCGTGCAGCAGGCCGGTGGAGGACGACAGCAGGACGAACGCCGCCAGGTCCTGACCGGCGGTGAGTTCGTGCAGGTGCCAGGCGGCGCCGGCCCGGGGCAGCAGCGCGCTCTCCACGCGGTCGCGGGTCATCGCCTCCAGCAGGCCGTTGGCCGGGGTGAGGGCGGTGTGGACGACGGCGGTCAGCGGGTGCTCGTGCGCCACGGCGGCCAGTACGCCGGCCAGGGCCGCACGGCTGGTCAGGTCGCAGGTGTGCACGTCGATGTGGGCGCCGCTCTCGCGCAGGCCGCTCACGTCCGGGGCGGGGGCGGCCGGGTCGCAGGCCAGCAGCAGCCGGCGGACGCCGTGGTGGCCGATGAGGTGGCGGGCCAGCGGCAGGCCGTGGCCGTCCACGCCGACGGTCACCAGGACCGTCCCGTGCGCCGGCAGCGGCCCGGCCTCCCCCACCGCGCCGAAGCCGGTACCGGCGGCGGCCAGGCCGGAGGCGGTACTGAGGCCGGAGCCGGAGGCGGCGGGGGCGGGAGTGGCGGACGCGGGAGCAACGGGGGCGGCGGGTGCGGGGGTGGTGTCGGCGGGGGTGAGGCGGCAGACGAGCGGTCGTCCCTCGTGCAGGGCCACGTCGCTCTCCCCCTCGTCCAACAGCGCCAGCGCGGCGGGCAGGGCGGCGCGGGAGGCCGCCGAGCCGTCCAGGTCCACCAGGGCGAACCGGCCGGGGTTCTCCGCCTGTGCGGCGGTGACCAGGCCGCGCACCGCGGCCTGGGCCAGTCCCGTGGCGCTGTGGGCGGACACGGCGCCCTCGGTGACCACCACCAGGCGTGCGGTGGCAAGGCGCGGGTCGCCGGCCCAGGAGTGCAGTGCGGCGCGGACGTGCTCGAGGACCGTGCGGGCGGCGGCCAGGACGTCGCCGGGGGCGTCCTGGCCGGGCGCGGCGCCCAGCAGCAGCATCTGCCCGGGGGTGTCCTGGCCGGGGGTGTCCTGGCCGGTGAGGTGTTGGGCGAAGGAGTCGATGTCCGCGTGGAGGGGGGCGGGGCTGTCGCCCAGGGCGCGCAGGGGGTCCTGTCCCAGCACCGCCCAGCTCGGGTGCGCGGGGGCGCCGGCCGGTGCGGCCGCGTCCTGCCACTGCGGGTACAGCAGTACGTCGGGGCGTACTCCGGTGGCCGCGGCGAGCGTGTCCGGTGTCAGGGGGGCGCAGGTGAGGGAGGCTACGGACAGCACCGGGGTGCCCGCGGTGTCGGCGAGGTCCAGACTGACGGCACTGGCGGCACTGGCGGCGCTGACGGCGCTGGGTTCGGTGCCGGTGTCCGTGCCGGTGGTGCGGGCCGCGCGTACGCGCAAGGTGGTGGCGCCGGGCGCGTGGCGCGACACCTGCCTCCAGTGCAGCGGCAGTGAGGGGCCTTCGCCGGCGCCGGGCAGCAGGTGGCGCAGCAGCGTAGCGGCCTCCCACAGCACCGGGTGCACGGTGAAGTCCTCGGTGCCGGTGTGCAGTTCGGGTGCCAGTGTCACCTCGGCGAACACCTCGTCGCCGCGGCGCCACAGGGCCGTCAGCGCGTCCGGGGCGGGCCCGGCGCCGTAGCCGTGCGCAAGGAGCGCCGCGCGGGCTTCGCCGGTGTCCAGTGCGCTCGCGCCGGGCGGCGGCCACTGGGTCAGGTCGGCCGGTGCCGGCGGGGGGCCGCCGGCCAGGGTCGCGGTGGCGTGCACGGTGGCGGGGATGTGCGGGTGCGGGGAGCGGGAGTGGACACGCACCGTGCGGCTGCCGTCCTCGCCGGCCGGTGCCAGGGTCACCTGCAGGGCCGGCATCTGGTCCCCGGACAGGACGAGCGGCGCCGTGGTGTGCAGTTCACCTATGCTCTCGCAGCCCGCGTACGCCCCGGCGGCCAGGACGAGTTCGGCCAGTGCGGCCGGCGGGAACAGCGCGGTGCCCAGCACGTCGTGTCCGGTGGCCCAGGGGTGTTCGCGCGGGGAGAGCCGTCCGGTGAGGACCAGGCCGTCGCCGTCGGCGAGGGTGAGCGCGGCCTTGAGGAGCGGGTGGCGCGGGGCCTCGAGCCCGGCCGCGCTCAGGTCCGTGCCGCCGGCCAGCGCATCGAGCCAGTAGCGCTCGCGCTGGAAGGCGTACGTCGGCAGCTCCACGCGCTCGGCGCCGTGTCCGGCATAGAAGGCGTCCCAGTCCACTGCCGCACCGGAGGCGAACAGCCCGCCCAGCGCGGTCAGTACGGTGACGTCCTCGGGCCGGTC
Organism: Streptomyces sp. V3I8; assembly: GCF_030817535.1. Classification (NCBI taxonomy): domain Bacteria; kingdom Bacillati; phylum Actinomycetota; class Actinomycetes; order Kitasatosporales; family Streptomycetaceae; genus Streptomyces; species Streptomyces sp. V3I8. The sequence goes on from NZ_JAUSZL010000004.1 coordinate 246,580, forward strand.
CTTGCGCAGCACCGGCAGGTAGGTCACCTCGTCGGCCGCAGTGGTGGTGCCGGCCGGGACGGCACTGGTGTCGGTAGCGGTGCCGGTGGTGTCGAGGATCTGGCGGGCCAAGCCCGTCAGGACGGCGTCGGGGCCGCACTCCACGAACCGGGTGACTCCCGCGCCGTGCAGGGCCTTCACCGCGTCGGCAAAGCGCACGGGCCGGCGGACGTGGCTGACCCAGTACTCGGGGTCGGTCAGCTCCTCGGCCGTCGCCAGGACGCCGCTCACGTTCGATACGACGGCCAGCTTCGGCTGCGTATAGATCAACGAGGCGGCCACCGTGCGGAACTCGTCGAGCATCGGCTCCATCAACGGCGAGTGGAAGGCGTGCGAGACCCGCAGGCGAGTGCTCTTGCGGCCCAGCGCACGGAAGTGCTCGTCAACCGTGTCGATGTCGGTCTCGGCGCCGGAGACCACCACGGAGGTGGGACCGTTGACCGCAGCAATCCCCACCACGCCGCTGAGCAGCGGCAGGACTTCGTCCTCGGTGGCTTCGACGGCGAGCATCGCTCCGCCGGAGGGCAGCGCGTCCATCAGCCGGCCCCGCGCCGCCACCAGCGCAGCCGCATCCTCCAGCGACAGGACGCCTGCGACGTGGGCGGCGGTGATCTCACCGATGGAATGCCCGGCCACGAAGTCCGGCCGCACCCCCCACGACTCCAGAAGCCGGAACAGCGCCGTCTCCACGGCGAACAGGGCGGCCTGGGCGAAGAGGGTGCGGTTGAGCAGGTCGGCGTCGTCACCGAACACCACCTCCCGCAGCGGGCGTTCCAGCCGGCCCTGCAGCGCTTCGCAGACGGCGTCGAAAGCGGCCGCGTACACCGGGAACGCCTCGTACAGCTCCCGGCCCATGGACAGGCGCTGGCTGCCCTGGCCGGTGAAGAGGACGGCGGTGCGGCCCGAGGGGCGCGACCGGGTCACCGCGTCGTCGCCGAGCCCGGTGAGCGCGGCCAGGAGGTCCTCGCGGGTGCGGCCCACCACGACCGCCCGGTGTTCGAGGGCGGCGCGGGAGGAGAGCAGGGAGAAGCCGATGTCGGCCGGGGCGAGGTGGGGGCGTTCCTCCACCCAGCGGGCCAGTTGCTCGGCCTGGGCGGGCAGTGCGCCGGCGCCGCGCGCGGAGATCACCCACGGCACCGCCGGTGAGCCGGTTTTCGGGGCGGTGGCCGCTGCGGGGGCGGTGGGCAGGGCGGCGGGGGGTGCGGGGTGTTCGCCGTCCTGGGGGGCCTGCGGCGTCGGGTCGGGGTCGTGCGGGGGTGGTTCTTCGACGATGACGTGGGCGTTGGTGCCGGAGAGGCCGAAGGAGGAGATGCCGGCGCGGCGCGGGCGGCCGTCGTCGTTGACGGGCCAGGGGCGGGGCTCGGCAAGGAGCTGGACGGCTCCGGTGTTCCAGTCGACCTTGGTGGAGGGCTGGTCGGCGTACAGGGATTTGGGCAGGACGTCGTGGCGCATGGCCATGACCATCTTGATGATGCCGGCGACGCCGGCGGCGGCCTGGGTGTGGCCGATGTTGGATTTGATGGAGCCCAGCCACAGCGGGCGGTCTTCGGGGCGGTCCTGGCCGTAGGTGTCCAGCAGGGCCTGGGCCTCGATGGGGTCGCCCAGGGTGGTGCCGGTGCCGTGGCCCTCGATGACGTCGATGTCGGCGGGGGTCAGGCGGGAGCCGGAGAGGGCCTGTTTGATGACGCGCTGCTGGGAGGGGCCGTTGGGAGCGGTGAAGCCGCTGGAGGCGCCGTCCTGGTTGGTGGCGCTGGCGCGGATGACCGCGAGGACGGGGTGGTTGTTGCGGCGGGCGTCGGAGAGGCGTTCGAGCAGCAGGACGCCGGCGCCTTCGGAGCAGCCCATGCCGTCGGCGGATTCGGAGAAGGACTTGCAGCGGCCGTCGGCCGCCAGGCCGCGCTGGGTGCTGAAGTAGACGAACATCTCGGGGTTGGACATGACGGTGACGCCGCCGGCCAGGGCCAGGGTGCAGTCGCCGCGGCGCAGGGCCTGGGCGGCCAGGTGCAGGGCGACCAGGGAGGAGGAGCAGGCGGTGTCGACGGAGACGGCCGGTCCCTCCAGGCCCAGGGTGTAGGAGATGCGGCCCGTCACCAGGCTGCCGGCGCTGGAGCTGCCGGCTTCCTTGCCCTGGGCGTAGTCGTGGTACATGACGCCGGCGAAGACGCCGGTGCGGCTGCCCTTGAGGGTGAGGGGGTCGATGCCGGCGCGTTCGACGGCCTCCCAGGCGGTTTCCAGCAGCAGGCGCTGCTGGGGGTCCATCACCAGGGCCTCGTTGGGGCTGATGTTGAAGAACGCGGCGTCGAAGTCGGCGGCGTCGTGCAGGAAGCCGCCCTCGTTGGCGTAGGTCTTGCCGGCGTGGCCGGGCTGGGGGTCGTAGACGCCCGCGTCCCAGCCGCGGTCGGCGGGGAAGGCGGAGACGGCGTCGCGGCCGTCGGCGACCAGCTGCCACAGGTCTTCGGGGGAGGTGACGCCGCCCGGGTAGCGGCACGCCATGCCGACGATGGCGACGGATTCGTCGTCGGGTTTGCGTGCCGCCTCGTCGAGGCATCTGCGAGCGTCGCGCAGCTCCGCGAGAGTGCGCTTGAGGTATTGAAGGAGCCGTTCCTCGTTGCTCACAGGTGGCCATCTCCTCTCGGGTGGTGTGATCGGGCGCAGCGGAGCTGTCTGTGGCGGACGCCGCCGGGAAGTGCCGGCGGCGGGCTCCGCCGGGGGTGCCGGTGACGGGCTCCGCCGGGGTGCCGGTGGCGGACTCCGCCGGGGTGCTGGCGGGGTGCCGCAGGGTGTTGGCGGCGGGGGTGCCCGCCGGGGGTGCCCGCTTTCCCCCCCTTGTCCCCCTTCTTCCTGTGGGGGCGGCCTGGGCCTGAGGGGGGTTAGCGGGGGGTGTCGTGCAGGTCGGGCCGGGTGTGCTGGGCGAGGAGTTCGCCGATCTGCGGGAACTGGGCGCGGGCCTGCTGCGCGGTGAGGGCGGGCTTGTCGGGGCCGCGCAGCACGGACAGCAGCAGCGGCAGCGACATCATCCTGCTCTGCGGGCTGCGCAGGGTGCTGACCTCGTAGACGGCGCGCAGCACGTTCTCGTTGGCGGCGGCGGTGCGGGCGTAGCGGGCGCCGATGCTCTGCTGCATGGCCGCGCCGCGGACGGTGATGTTGGTCTTGACGCCGGGGAAGAACAGGTCGGTGGTGCTGGCCATGGTCCAGGGGCCCGCGCCGGCGGCGGCGATGTCGTTCTGCACGGCGCGCGCCAGGCCCGGCTCGAGTCCGTGGGTCTTGAGGCGGGTGCGCAGGGCAAGAGCGCCGAAGGCGGCCATCGACATGCCGGTGGCGTAGTTGGGGCTCAGCACCATCACGGCGTCACCGATGGCCAAGAACCCGTCGGGCAGGGGCAGTTTGTGCCACAGGCGGCGGCGGTTGGCCAGTCCGCGGGAGCCGCGGACCTCGGTGAGGGGGCGGGCGGTGGCGATGAGTTCGGCGACGACGGGGTCGCGCATGTCGCGGGCGAAGTCCGTGAAGCCCTCGTCCTGGGTGGGCGGCTGGCCGCCCTGGGTGCCGATGAGGGAGACGATCCAGCGGCCGTCCTCCTGGGGCATGAACGCGGCGCCCTTGCCGGGCTGTCCGGTGCCGGGGACGGTCTGGATGAGGACGCCGGGAAAGTTCTTGGCGGCCTGCGGGGGCGCTTCGTACTCGCGGCCGGCGTAGGTGAGGCCGGCGTCGACGAACTCCTCGGCGACGGCGGGCAGGCCCAGGCCGGCGAGCCAGGTGGGGGACTTGGAGCGGCTGCCGCAGGCGTCGACGACCAGGTCGGCGCCGATGACGGCTTCGGAGCCGTCGGCGCGTTCGACGGCCACCCCGGTGACGGCGGTGGCGTCGCCTCTCAGGGCGACCGCCCTGGTGGCCTGCAGCACGGTGACGGCCGGGTCGTCGAGGACCTGGCTGCGCACGACGTGGTCGATCAGGGGGCGGCTGCAGGCGATCGTGTAGGAGTCGTCGTCGAAGGTGCGGAACCAGCCCTCGGAGGAGAGGGTGAGCATGTCGCTGCCCATGGCCAGGGTGTGGGCGCCGGCCGCGGTCAGCTGGGCCAGGGTGCCGGGCAGCAGCTGCTCGAGGGCTTCGGCGCCGCCGGCCATGAGCATGTGGTTCTGCCGGCCCTGGGGCAGGCCCTTGCGCTGGGCGGGCCCCTGGGGGTAGGTGTCGCCCTCGATGACGGTGACCTTGTCGGCGTGCCGGGCCAGGACGCGGGCGGCCAGCAGGCCTGCCAGTCCGCCGCCTATCACCACTGCCTGTGTCATCGGATGCTGCCCCTCTGTGCGGTGCGGCGCTGTGCCTCGCGCTCCAGCGCCTTGAAGGTGGCGCGGGTGTCACCGCGGAAGGCCTTGGCCCACACGAGGCGGAACAGCGGGACGAAGGGGCCGTGGACCTCGACGCGGCGGTGCAGCGCGACCTTGCCCGGGCCCTGGGCGCGGTAGGTGTTGATGATCAGCATCTTGCCGCCGGGCATCGGGGACTGGGTGGTGTAGGAGGTGCCGGGTTCGGTTTCGACGAGGGTGAAGTAGCCGCGCCGGCCCGAGACGATGCGGGAGATGGTCCAGCCGCCGCTGCCCGGCTCGAAGGGCCCCTCGAAGCCGCTCTGCAGGACGTGCGGGTCCCAGGTCGCCCAGGCGGGCACGTCGGAGACCGTCTGCCAGACGGCGTCCGGTTCGGCGTCGATGATGTCCGACTCTTCGAACGCGTACATGACCAAGTACCTCTCATTTGCGTGACACGACGGAGGGGGAGGAAGCGGGCGCGGGCCCTGCCGGGGCCCGCCGGAGTCCCGGCGGGGCCCGCCCGGCGAAAGCGCCCCGGCCGGATCCCCCTGGCAGGGGCGCCCCTGGTGGGGGTCCGCCCCAGGCGGGGGGTACGCCCCGGCCGGATGCGCCCGTTTGTCCGGGAGGTACATCCGCCCGGAAAGTGCGCCCATCCGGAGCGGGTGCGCCCGCCCGGGGGGTGCGCCCGCCCTGGGGGGTGCGTCCCGGACCGGGTGCGCCTGTGCGGAGGTGCGTCCGCCGAAGGCGGTGCGCCTGTGCGGGGGTGCGCCCTGCGGCAGACGCCGACGCCCGGGACACGGCGTCCGGGACACGGTGTCCCGGGGGGGGCGCCGGGGGGTGCCTGCCGGGCATCTCGTCCGGGGCGCCGGACGGGGCGCCGGACGGGGCGCCCCGCGGGGCGCGGCGGGGTCAGTTCCCGGGCGTGGGACGCGGGTTCTGGAACTCCTCCATGTCGGTACGGATCACGTAGTCGGACACGTCCACCGCCGGGGCCTCGATCCGCTCCAGGGCGTTCTTCAGCGGCACGGCGAGCCGGTCCTGCTTGGCCAGTTCGGCCGCCTCGCGGCGCCCGGCGAACTCCGGCATGACCTCGCGGGCGAACAGTTCCAGGGACTCGCAGATGTGCTCGTGGCTGTTGGAACCGAGCTGCACCTGGAAAATGATCTCGTCGACGCCCGCGGCCTCCTGCACCCGGATCATCTCGGCGAGCTTGTCCGGGGTGCCGATCCCGCGGCGCACCACCTTGTCCATGCGCTCCGCGTTCTCCGGCGGCACCGGCGGCTGCTTGGCGAACTCTTCCGACAGCACCGTGGTGCCGGGACGGTGGCCGCCCTGCACGTAGAAGTGCATGAAGGAGTTGACGTAGAAGTCGACGCCGCCCATGGCCCGCTCGTAGGCAATCTCCTCGTCGCGGTGGCACAAGAAAGGCAGCGCGACCGCGAAGTTGGCGTTGACGGCCTTGCCGACCGGGACGCAGTCCTCGGACTCGATGGTGCGGTAGTAGGCGCCGACGCGCTCGGTGGCCTCCTCCGGGGTCATGAACGCGAACGACAGGGCACCCACCCCGTTACGGGCGGCCGTCTCGACGGTCTCGGGGGAACTGCAGGCCACCCACAGCGGGGGGTGCGGCTTCTGCTTGGGCTTGGGCAGCACGTTGCGCGGCGGCATGTCGATCCACTGGCCCTGGTGGCCGGTGAAGGGCACCTCGGTGAGCATCCGGGTGATCACGCCGATCGCCTCGCGCCACTGCTCGCGCTTGGTGGCCCGGTCCACACCGAACGCGCCGAGCTCGTGCTGGGTGCTGCCCTGCCCGGAGCCGAACTCCACCCGCCCCCCGGACACCAGGTCCAGCATCGCGATGCGCTCGGCGATACGGGCGGGATGGTTCACCGCCGGCGGCAGCGTCACGATGCCGTGCGCCAGCCGGATGTTCGTGGTCCGGGCGGCCGCCGCCGCCAGGAACACCTCGGGCGCCGAGGAGTGCGAGTACTCGTCCAGGAAATGATGCTCGGAGGCCCAGACCGTGTCGAATCCCAGCCGGTCGGCGAGTTCTATCTGCTCCAGGGCCTCATTGAGTGTTTTCTCCTCCCCGTCCTCGGTCCACGGACGGGGATTCTGCAGGAGATAGATCAGACCGAAGCGCATACTCGCTCCTCTTCATCGACAGGAATGTCACCGCTGCCCGAGCCACGGCACCACTGGCTTTTCACCGGCCACTTCCGCGCAGAGGGCTCCCTGTGGAAGCAGGCCCGGCCACGGTATGAGCAAAGACTTCACGACCGCTCCCCCTACAAGCCCCTTAGCGGCCCTTACCCCCACCCCGCCCCGCCCCCGCCACCAAGCCCCACCCACACCCGCCCACCCGCACCCGCCCACCGGCCGCACCCGCAATCACGCACGGCCACCGGCCGCGGCGTACAAGACACGCAGGCACGCAGGCACGCAGGCACGCAGCAACGGCCACGGACTGCAGGACGCGAAGTACCGAGCACAACTGCGGGGCACGGCCACGGGATACGCCTGCGGGATACGGCTGCGAAGAGGCGCAGAGCCGGGACACGGGGTACGGGGGTGCGGGGGCTGCAAGACGCGGGAGTACGGCTGCGCAGTGCGGGGCGCAGGGTGCGGGACACGGGGTACTACGGGCTGCAAGACGCGGGGTATGCCTGCGCAGCACCGAGCGGGCTGCGGGCTGCGGGCTGCGGGCTGCGACCCACACGATCACGGACTGCGGAAAGCGGCAGCTCCCGGCCCCCGGCGGCAGCCGGCCGGCCACCGCGACCACAGCCCCGCCTCCCCGGAGAGGGGCGTGCTGCTCCCCGGCTCGCTCCGCGACCACCCCGGGACTGCCCGGAACTGCCGCGCATGCCTGCGCGGCGAGCGGTCCCCTCGAAGGGCAGGCGCGGGATGCGTAAAGCAGGAGCAGGCCCCCAAGAAGCACGTGCGGGCCACCGCGCCGAACGGGCAACCCCCTACGAGCAGACCCACCCCTACCCCCAGACACGACAAGGACACGAAGACCGAAACCGGCCCAGAGCACGACGGACACCGACAGGGACACGGTCACGGGCACGGGCACGGGGACGGGGACGGGGCAGGGCGGACACGGAAGCGGCACGGGGACGGGGGCGGGGGCGGGAGGGGTCCAGGGCAGGCAGGCGGGCAGGGAGGGGGCTGGCAGGGCACGGGATCGGGGCGAAGGCGGGGCCGGGCCGGATACGGGGTGGGTACTCCCCCGGGTGCGGCACCGACGGGGCCCGGCGCTGTCCCGGCCGCCACGGCGGGTGGGCACCGCCCGGCGCCGGCGCTGCCGGGCGGGCACTTTCCACGCTGGCGCTGAACGTCTGGAGGCTTTCCCTTTTTGACGGCCCGCCACCTCCGCCGCCCCGGGCGCCCCCTTCCCCCTTTTCCTCACACTGCCTGCCTGCCGCCGCACGCCGCATGGTGGACGGCTGCGCAAAGGAAAGCGCGGTACGCGGGACGGCCCCCGGCAAGGCAGGGGCCCGCCGCACCGGGAGGGGACCGTGCGGGCGGCGCGCCGGCCAACCAGCCACCGCCCGACGGGTGCTGCCGGGCACCGGGGCACCCGGCGGCCTCTGCCATCGGCCACCGCCCGGAACACCCCGCCCCCGCACGCCCCCGCCACCGCACGGTGCATGCGGTGGCAGGGAGGGGTGCATGCGGTGCAGTGCGGCGGGCCCCGCCGGTAAGGCCGCACCCCCGGCAAAGCGGCCCGCGCAGAAACCGCCGCCCCCCTCAAGGGCACAGCCCCGCCTTTGGGGCCGCAGTCCCAAAAGCAGCGGCCGCCCACCGGGGCCGGCGGTCCCTCAGGGCGGGCGGTCCCCGCAGAGCACCCCGCCCCCGGAGCCGCGCCCCGGCAGGGGCGGGTCCGGGAAGAGCGGGCCCGCCGCAGGGGCGGTGGTCTCAGGAGGGGTTGATCTGGGGAGCCAGCTGCTCGCAGGGCAGTTCGATGGTGGCGGTGGTGGGACCGCCCGGCGGACTGTGCAGGGCCAGGATCCCGTCGAACGCGCCGAGCCTGCGCTCGATGCCCGCCAGCCCGCTGCCGCCGGCCGGGTCCGCGCCGCCCCTGCCGTCATCGGTCACCGTGATCCGCAGCATGCCCTCCTCGCAGCGCATGTCGATCCAGATCCGCTCCGCCCGGGCGTGCTTGGCGACATTGGTCAGCATCTCCGACACGGAGAAGTACGCGGCCGCCTCGACCGGCGCGGCCAGCCGCCCGATCACCTCGTCACCGACCTCGGTCCTGACCGGACTGCGCAGCGCCAGCGCCCGCACCGCATCGCCCAGACCCCGCTCGGCAAGGACGGGAGGATGAATGCCCCGCACCAGCTGGCGCAGTTCGTCCAGGGCCTCCGCGGAGGACTTGCGGGTCTGCGCCAGCAGCACGGCCGCCTGGTCGGGATCACTGCGCAGCAGGTGCTCGATGGTGCCCAGACTCATCCCCATCGCCACCAGCCTCGCCTGCGCCCCGTCGTGCAGATCACGCTCGATACGCCGCAGCTCGGCCGCCGAGACGTCCACCGCGTCCGCACGGGACTCCTTCAGATGCTCGATACGCATCTGCAGCGCCCGCCCCCGTCCGGGCGCCAAGAACGCCCTCGTCAGCAAGCCGTGCACATGCAGGATCAGCGGATCGTAGCGCAGCCCCGCCGCGATGAACCCCGCCCCCAGCACGGCCGCCGCCAGCGCGGTCAGCTGCCCGCCCACCGGAACGAACGCATACCAGTACCCGACCTCACGCATCGGCCGCCACACACCGGCCGCCAGCACGAACCCCCACACCCCGTACAGCAGCAGAGCCGCCGCGAACATCCCCAGCACGAACCCCGCCACCGGATCGACGATCATCCACAGCAGATCACGCCAGGTCGCAGGATCCTTCAACAGCCACCGCCAGCGCTGGACCTGACCCACCACACCGCCCGCATCCGCCGGCAGCGGCCGGTAGGGCACCGCGATGTCCACCGCGCACCAGCGCCCCGCCAGCCGGCGGCGCGCGGTGGCATTGGCCCGGGCCGCACCGATCACCCACGGCGTGGTGAACACCCCGATCCCCACCACACTCAGCGCGATCGACACCACCGAGAGACAAAACAGCACCAGCGAGACCACCATCGACAGCAATGCCAGGCACGCCCCCCGGGCCGCAGCCGCCACACCGGCCCGAACATCCATCTCGTCTCCCGTGATCGAAACGCGCCGGCCCCGACGCGAAACCCCTTCACCACACCCGGACCCCGCCGCGCGACGCCCCGGCCGTACAAGACCCCTACTGTGCCGCCCGCCGGCCGCCAGCGGCACCGCCCCAGCACCCCGAAACCAGGGTGTACCTGCCACCACCGTGACCCATCCGGCACACCCACCACCACTATCCAGCCACCCCCACACCCCCCAACCAACCAACCGGCCGGCGGAGCAGCCCACCGGCCCACCGGCCCGCCAGCCAGCCCACCGACCTGCCGGCGCGCCCACCGGCCCACCGGCTGCTCCGCCGGCAGACCCACACCCCCGCAACTCCCCCGCCCACCCGCACCCCCGCCCCGGCCCCGAACTCAACCCTCACCCTCACCCTCACCCTCAGCCTCAGCCTCAGCACCGGCACCGGCACCGGCACCGGCACCGGCACCGGCACCGGCACCATCCCGCCGAACGGCCCGCCCGTATCCCGTACCCCGCGCCCCGCCCCGCCCCGCCCCGCCCACGCACCACCACACCGCCGGCGGCGGGCCCGGCATCGCCGCCCCCACCGGCACACCACCCGGACCGCCCCACGACCCGCACATCGGGGCAGGTTCCCCGGCCCGACGACACGGCCACCGTGCCCCCCCCTGGCAGGCCGGAAACAGCCCCGGCCACCTACCGGCGCCTGCCCACCGGACCCGGGCCAAGGACAACCACCGCCCGGCCACCCTCCTGGGACAGGACACCACCCACACCACAGCCCACCCGCACCCCGCCCACGATCCGCCCCGCCCACACCCCCATCCACATCCACATCCGCCCGCACCCGGCACCCGGCACCCGGCACCCGGCACCCGGCACCCGGCACCCGGCCACGCACTACCCCACCCGCGTCCCGCCCACACACCACACCCCGCCCCGCCCGCGCTGCCCCCGGCCCGGCCGCACACCACCCGCCCACAGCCCTCACAGCCCCCTCCCCCGACACCGGCCCCCGACAGGCCCGCAGCCGGCTCCCACCGACAGCCCACCACCCCGCAGGCCCGCCCCCACCGCTCGCCACCGGCGCCCCACCGGCCCGCGACGGGTCCCGACAGGCCCGCGGCCGGTCCCCACCGACAGCCCACCACCCCGCAGGCCCGCCCCACACCGGCCCACCGGCCCGCAACGGATCCCGGCAGGCCCGCAGCCGGCTCCCACCGGCCCGCCACCACCCCCACCGGCAGCCCACCGGCCCGCAGGCCGGCTCCCACCGCCCGCCACCGGCGCCCCCCTGGCCCGCGACGGGCCGGTGGCGGGCCCGCGTCCGGACGGCGGCAGGCCACCGCCGGCCCGCATCCGGCCACCGCCGCCCACCGCACGGCCGAAAACCACAGGCCCCTCCAACGCCTCCTGCCACGAACGCCGTTCATGGCTTAAAGTTGCGCTGCCGCGACCAGCATGACGAAGGGGGCACCCCGAAGATGTCGGTCACCAGCGGACGGGGACCCGACCTCGACGACGTGACACGTGCCGCCTACCAGCACGCCGTCAGCACCGGCCGCTTCCAGCGCGAGGACATCACCGCCCGCCTGCACCTGACCACCGACGAGGCCCTGCGCATCGAACGCACCCTGCGCTCCCTGTGCCTGCTGCACCCCCTGGCCGCAGGCAGCCACCTCGTCCCCGTCAGCCCCGACGCCGCCGCCGTCGCCCTGGTCGCCTCCACCGAACGCCACATCCACGACCTCCAGCACAGCGTCACCGCCGCCCGCGCCCGCCTGCTGTCCCTGATGCCCCGCTACCTCGAAGGCCGCCACACCCGCACCCAGCACGACGCCGTCGACGTCATCGCCGACCCCGACACCGCACAACTCATGATCGACCAGGCCACCGACCAGGCCACCAACGAAATCCTCACCATGCGCCCCGGACCCCCCCTGCCCCCCCACCGCCTGGCAGCCGACCACCACAACGCCCTGCACACCCTCCGACGCCACATCACCCTACGCACCCTCTACCAACACACCGCCCGCACCGACCCCCCCACCACCACCCACCTCAACGAACTCACCACACACGGCGCCCACATCCGCACCACCAGCGAAATCACCGACCACATCACCATCTACGACCGCACCACCGCCTTCCTCCACAACCCCACCCACACCCTCACCCTCATCCGCGAACCCACCCTCCTCACCCTCCTCACCAACACCTTCCACCACCACTGGGACAACGCCACCCCCTACCACCCACCCACCCACACCACCAGCCACACCCACACCAGCGGCAGCCTCGACAACAGCCACACCAGCGGCAGCGGCAGCAACACCGGCGCCCACACCGGCACCGGCACCAGCACCAGCACCAGCACCGACATCAACACCGACATCAAACACACCATCATCCGCCTCATGGCCCAAGGCCACAAAGACGAAGTCATCGCCCGCCGCCTCGGCATGTCCCTACGCACCTGCCGCCGCCGCATCGCCGAAATCATGACCCAACTCAACGCCACCAGCCGCTTCCAAACCGGCGTCAACGCCACCCGCACCGGCCTCCTCAACCCACCCCCACCC